>NZ_JBLWAH010000004.1:0-101286 GCF_048284715.1 Mycoplasma milvi
TAATGTATTCAGACATTTTAATGAATTATTTAATTACTATTCAGTTTCCAAAGAATATATAAATAACGCTAAAGGCGTTTTTTTATTTTCAAAAATAAGATATAATTACGCTGTAATACAAAAAAAGGGGAAATTTTGCGCACTTTAATATTTAAAATAAAGAACCAATGAAATAATTTCTGAAGCAATAAAGAATTAACCAAGAAGGTTATTTTTACCTCATTCCTTTTAATAATTTATATTATGGGTACCACAATTACTGTTCCATTTGTAAGACTAGTTAATGCAGATGAGATTGGTAATAACTCATTTTTAAACACCCTTAATTTAATTGGCGGTGGTGGATTAAGACAATTTTCATTATTTGCCTTAGGAATCAGCCCATTCATCAATGCTTCATTGATAATGATGATCCTTCAATCCAAAATCTTTCCTCCCATTCATAAATTGAGCCAAAGTGGACCTCAAGGAAGAAGAAAGATAAATGTAATCACAAGATTTCTTACTCTTATTATCTCATATCCTCAAGCTGTATTCTTACTTAAGACTTTAACAGCTGGAGGAAGAAATTCATTTATTGGATTTGATTTAGCAGGAACAGGAATATCTGAAGCTACAATGGCTTATTTTATACTTCCAGTTATTCTTACTGCTACTTCATTATTTGCTCTTTTTATTTCTGAACAAATTACAAATAAAGGTGTTGGAAATGGAACTAGCTTAATTATTTTTACAGGTATTGCAGCTAGACTTCCATTCCAGTTTAAAGAAGCATTTATCCACTACATTGGATTAGAACCTTCAAAACTTTCTAGTTCATTGGTTGGAATAGTAAACTTTACAACATACATCCTAGTGTATTTAGTAATTATTATGATTATAGCAATTGTATATACAGCTGAAAGACATATACCTATTCAACAAATTGGAGCTGGTAGATCAAAAAATAAAAAAGATATGGGTAATTTACCTATTAAATTAAACCCAGGTGGGATTATGCCTATTATTTTTGCTATGATGGTATTATCATTCCCTACAATGATTGCTAATATACTTCCAGATACCAATGCTTCTAAACAATGAATTAATCAAAACTTACAATTTACACAACCTATTGGATTTACACTTTTATTGGTTATTATTTTTGCTTTCTCTTTAGTAATGGGAATTCAACAATCTAAGGTTGATAAAATTGCTGAAGACTTCGCAAAAAACTCAACATTTATTCCAGGGGTTAGACCAGGAGAAGAAACACAAGATTATTTAATTGCTATTGTGTTTAGATTAAGTGTTTTCTCATCTATTTATTTACTAATATTAGGTGGAATGCAATTTGTTGAAATTATGGCAGGAATTTTACCAAGCGTAATTTCATTTGGTGGTACAGGATTAATGATTTTAGTTAGTGTATCACTTGAAACAGTGAGCCAATTGCAAGCTCGCAGAAAGACATATAGATTAGCTAAAGCTAAGAGAGAATCAATGAAAAATATTGAAAACTATGAAGCTAACAGCGTCGAAGGACTATTATGATAAACAATTTAAAAACTAACATTATTTTCATGGGGCAACCAGGAGCTGGAAAAGGAACTGTAGCCTCATTAATTGCAAGTAAAAGCAATTTAATCCATGTTTCTACAGGAAATATATTTAGAAAAGAAATTGAAGAACAAACAGAATTAGGATTAAAAGTAAAAAATATTGTTACAACAGGTGGATATGTACCTGATGAAATTACTAATGCAATCGTTAAAAATTCACTAGAAAAACTAAAGAAAGAAAATAAATATTTTATACTTGATGGATTCCCTCGAACAATAGCTCAAGCAGAATTTTTAAAAACATTAACTGACTTTAAATTTGTGGTTGTTGAACTAAAAGTTGATAAAGCAATTATTTTAGATCGTTTAAGTGGAAGAAGAACTTGTTCAAAATGTGCTGAGAGTTACCACGTAAAATGCAAGCCTTCAAAAGACAATCGTACATGTGATTTATGTGGTGGGGAACTAATTCAAAGACAAGACGACACAGAAGAAAGAATCGCACATAGATTAGATTTATATGAAGAACAAACTAAACCATTATTAGACTATTATGCTAATTTAAACGAATTAAATGTGATAGATGCTTCACAAACCCCTGATTTAGTGGCAGATAAAGTTCTTAAATTAATTGAAAAAAATGATAAAATATAAAAACTTTAGAATAAAGTAGAAAGGATTTTTACTATGATAACTATTAAAAATCCAACAGAAATCGAAAAAATTTCTAAATCTTGCAAAATCTTGGCAGAAGTCAAACAAGTTATTTGGGACTTTGTAAGACCAGGTGTTTCTTTAAAAGATATTGATCAATTGGCTTTTAAAGAAATAATAAAAAGGGGAGCAAAACCTGCATTCAAAGGTTTATATGGCTTTCCTGCTACAGCATGTATATCTGTAAATGAACAATTGATACATGGTATACCAAGTGATTATGTCCTTAAAGAAGGTGACTTAGTCAGTGTTGACTTAGGTTGCATTTGAGAAGGATATAATAGTGATAGTGCATTTACTAAGGGAGTTGGCAAAATATCAGCAGCTGATCAAAAATTAATTGATATAGCAAAAGAGTCATTTTATGCTGGATTTAAAGCTATAAAAAAAGGTGCAAGAGTTGGAGACATCTCTTATGCCATTGGTAAGTGTATTAAAGAAAATGGATTTTATACACCAGCTGAATTCTGTGGCCACGGAATTGGACGTAAGTTACATGAAGATCCTTATGTTCCAAATGATGGTGTAAAAGGTACAGGACCATTGCTTAGGGATGGCATGGTAATCTGTATTGAACCAATGATTACGCAATGTCCTAAGATTAAAACTCTTAAGGATGGATGAACTGTAATTAGTGCTGATGGAAGTAATAATTCACATTATGAACATACAGTATTAATCAAGAATGGCAAGGGTGTCATTCTAACGAAAGGAATTTAATTGGCTAAAGACGCAATTAAACTAACAGGCATTGTTAAAGAGGCATATTCAACAGATGATTATTCTGTGGAATTAGAAAATGGCGTAGTAATTAAAGCGCATATCTCAGGTAAAATGAGAGTAAATCACATTAGAATCTTACCTGGAGATGCAGTAGATGTGGAAGTAAGTCCTTATGATTTAACTCAAGGACGTATTACATACAGACACAAATAAAGGAGAACTAATGAAAGTTAGAGCAAGTGTTAAAAAAATGTGTAAAGACTGTAAAATTATCAAACGTAAAGGAATTATCCGTGTTATTTGTGAACAACCAAAGCACAAACAAAGACAAGGATAAGAAGGGAAATTAAATGGCTAGAATTTTAAACGTTGAAATTCCTAACAATAAACGTGTTGTTATTTCATTAACATACATTTATGGAATTGGAAACTCATTAGCAAAAGAAATCTGTGCTAAAGCAAACATCAGCGAAGATGCTCGTGTAAAAGATTTATCAGAAGAAGAATTATCAAGAATCCGTGAAATTGCTAAAGAATATACAACTGAAGGTGACTTACGTAGAGAAGTAAGTTTAAACATTAAACGTTTAATGGAAATTAAATGTTACCGTGGAATGAGACACCGTAAAGGATTACCTGTACGTGGACAAAGCACTAAGAAAAATGCTCGTACACGTAAAGGACCTAGAAAAACAGTTGCTGGAAAGAAAGGTAAATAATCATGGCACGTAAGACAAAGAAAAAGAACATTACAAGTGGTGTTGCACACATCCACTCAACAAACCAAAATACAATTGTTACATTTGCAGATGAAAATGGTAATGTTATTGCTTGATCATCAGCTGGAGCAATTGGATACAAAGGTACAAAGAAAAAGACTCCATATGCTGCTGGATTAGCTGCACAAGCTGCTGCAGAAGCTGCTAAAGAACACGGAATCAAAACAGTTAAAGTTGAATTAAAAGGACTTGGAGCTGGTAAAGACGCTGCAAGAAAACAAATCGAAGTTAGCGGAATTACAGTTACAGAAATCAAGGACGTTACACCAGTTCCACACAACGGAACAAGACCTCCAAAACGTATTTTAAAACGTGAACGTATGAAGAAATAATTCGTAAACATATAGGAAGGTACAAACAATGGAAAAATTTAAAAAACCAAATTATTTAGAAAAACCACAAATTAGAGAAACTAGTGAATATGAAACTACATTTTCTTTACAAGGTTTAGAAAGAGGCTATGCTAACACTTTGGGAGTTGCTCTTAGACGTACACTTCTTTCAAGTGTTACAGCACTAGCACCATTCTGTGTTAGAGTCGAAGGTGTTACACATGAATTCCAAACTATTAAAGATGTAGTCGAAGATGTACCAAGTTTATTTATGAACCTAAGAAAAGTTAGATTCACATATGATGCCAATGAAGTTTCAGATAATGAAATTATTAAGGTGACTTTATCTTCAAATGCAATTGGACCTGTGACAGCTAGATCATTAAAAGTTGTTAATAATCCAAGTGTACAAGTTTTAGATCACAATGTGTATCTAGCAACAGTTTCAAGTGAAAATGCATTAAATCTAGAATTATATTTACGTCCTGGACGTGGATATATGTCATTTGATGAAAACAAAGCTTATGTGTCAAGAAGAGAAGCAGAATTAGCAGCTTTAACAGACATTAAAAAGGCTAACTTTATTGCTATTGATTCAAACTTCTCTCCAATTACAAAAGTTGCATATTCAGTTTCTGAATTAAACTCATCATCACCAAAACTAGAAGAAAAATTAGACTTTACAATTCATACAGATGGAACTGTAAAAGCAAAAGATGCTATTAAATCAGCTGCTGAAATCCTAATGGGATTATTCCAAGTAATTGGATCAGTAGAGGATATGAAACTTGATATTTTTGAAGAAGAAGCACCAAAAGTTGAAGAAAAAGAAGAAGATGATTTAGATATTGCTCAAATGGGACTTTCAGTTCGTTCAGCAAACGCTCTTAAGAGAATCAAAAGAACTAAATTATCTCAAATTAGAGAACTTACATTGAATCAACTTGAACAAACAAAGAACTTAGGTAAAAAATCAATTCAAGAAATCATAGACAAATTAAAAGAATATGGTTACGAATTAAAAGAAGGAGATGAGTAATATGGCAAATCCAACTCAAATTTATTCACGTGATACAAAATGAAGAAATGGTGTAATGCGTTCATTAGTGAGCGAATTATATGTTAACGGTAGAATCGTAACAACTTTAACAAGAGCAAAAGAAGTAAGAAGACATGCTGAAAGAATGATTCAAAAGGCTAAAAACCCAACATTAGCTAACAGACGTGCTGTTGCTGCTTATTTACGTCCAATCCAAACAAAAGATGGAAAAGAAGTATTAAAATACTTATTCGAAGATATTGCACCAAAATATACTGAAAGAAATGGTGGATACACAAGAATTATTAAATTACCTCGTCGTCAAGGTGATTCAACACGTATGGCAATTATTGAATTAGTTTAATTTTACAATTTTAATTACACGCAATTAGGTACTTACCGGATAATAAGGTAAGTACTTTTTTATAGCTTTATACTATGCTAAAAACTTGAATAATTGGTATAATTTAGCTATTAATTAATAGCTATTTTAAAAAGCTTGTAAATTTGAAATAAGCAAGTGCTTATTAAAGCTAATAAAGGAGAAAGAAATGAATCAAAAAGTTTTAGTTATCAACGCTGGAAGCAGTTCAATTAAATTAAGTTTATTTGATAAACAAACTTTAGAACTAATTGCTAGTGGTATTGCTGAAAGAATTACCTTACCAGAAGGAAATATCGTTTTAAAATACAATGGTCAAAAATATGAAAGAGTTGTAGCTATGCCTACACATGAAGAAGCAGTTAATGAACTATATAAGTTAATGCAAGAAATTAACTTAATTTCTAACCCTGATGAAATCTCTAACATTGGATTTAGAATTGTCCAAGGTGGAACATATTTCGATCGTACAACTAAAGTAACCGATAAAGAAATTGCTTTAATTGATGAATGCTCAATGTATGCACCTTTACATAACCCAGGAGCAGTTCAAGCAATCTTAGGATTTAGAAAAGTTTTTCCACATGCTAAATTATCTGCTGATTTTGACACAGCATTCCATACAACAATTGATAAAGTTAATGCAACATATGCAATTCCTAAAAAAATAACTGAACAATATAAAATCAAACGTTATGGTGCTCACGGAATTTCACACCAATATATCTCAGAAAAACTAGCTCAAATACTAGGCAAAGAAACTGTAACATTTGTTAACTTACACTTAGGAAATGGTGGTAGTTTATGTGCTATCAAAGACTCTAAATCATTTGATACCTCAATGGGATTAACACCACTAGCAGGAATCATGATGGGGACTAGAAGTGGTGATATAGATCCTTCAATTCATGAATTTGTATGTAAACAAACAGGTATGGGTATTGAAGAATTTACTAATGTGCTAAACAAACAAAGTGGTCTATATGGAGTATCAACAGTTTCAAGCGATATGCGTGATATTACAGCTGCTGCTCGTAACGGAAATGAAGACGCAGCTTTTGCTTTAGAATTATATGCACAAAAAATCGCTGACTATACAGCTCTATATGCAAACAAAATTGGTGGAAATCCAGACGCTATAGTATTTACTGCTGGAATTGGTGAAAACGTAGCATTAATTAGACAAATGGTAATTGACAAGCTATTTTTCAAAAACATTAAGCTTGATCATGAAGCAAATACTGCTCCATTTGATGAATATGCATTAATTTCTGCACCAGATAGCGAAGTTAAAGTTTTTGTTATCCGTACTAATGAAGAATTAGTTATTGCACGTAATGCATTAGAAATTTATGCTAAATAATAAAAATGCCTTGTATGCTGGATCGTTTGATCCGTTTCATCCAGGACACCAAGCAATTGTGGCCAAAGCGTTGCAATTGTTTGATTTAATTTATCTTGTAGTAACATGAAATCCCGATAAGGATAATTGCTCGCGAGTTAGTAAAAACTACCAAATTATAAAAGACTTTTATCAAGATGACCCTAGGGTGATTGTACTACAAAATACAACTAAATTAACTGCACATCTAGCTGATGATCTAGGTGTTCAATGACTAATTCGTAGTGCCAGAAACAATAGCGATTATGGATATGAATTAGAATTAGCCTGTGGAAATAAAGAATTAAATCCTAAGCTAGAAACTATATTAATAGTCCCAGATTGCCAAGATATTAAATATCAATCTAGATTAATCAGACATAAGGAAAAATTCAATGTTTAAATTCGTAAAATCAGCTACTAAAAAAGAAAATTGATATGAGCATCCCTATAATGAGATTGCATTTTGAGGGCGTTCAAATGTAGGCAAAAGCTCATTAATTAACACTATTGTTTCAAATAAAAAGCTAGCCAAAGTATCCAAAACACCAGGAAGAACACAACTTTTGAACTTCTTTCAAAACGAGTATGGAGCTGTCTTTGTTGATTTGCCTGGTTATGGATATGCTAAAGTATCAAATTCTATCTTAGTTGAAATGAATAAAATGATTGATGAATATATTATTAATCGTGGCAATCTAAAATGCTTATATTTATTAATTGATGCAAGACATGGGATTACTAAAACTGATGTTGAACCAATTGAGTTTTTAACTCGAGTTGGTGTTCCTTTTAAAATTGTTTATACTAAAGCAGATAAATTAAAGCAAAAGGAAAAACATCAATTATTAAAGGATATTCAAGCTGCTCGTCAGCTATATGGACCATTTCAATATTTTATTGTCTCAAGTGAAACTAAAATTGGAATTAATGACTTAATTAATGATATTAACGATACCTTATCGGGAGAAAATTATGAAGAAAAGTAATAAGCTATTTATAGCCTATGGAATAATTGGAGCTTTTGCACTTGGTGGAATAATTGGAACCTCTATTTCTATTGCACAGCAACAAAAGAAATTAACTTTAGTACAAGAATTAGATAAGTATCAATTACAAAAAACTTCCAGTTTAAACCAAGATGTTTTAGCATCACAATACGCAAGTAACCCACTTCAAGTAACAAGAGAAAAGTGAGACAGTGATGCTTGAAGTAAAGAGTTAAAAATAGTTGAATTATTAACTCAAAAAGCAGTAGTTGATAATGATGGCAAAAAACCAAGGGTAGAATTTTATCTATATGATAAATCTAAACCATTAGCAGCAATTTTTAATAAGGATGACTATTCATTAATTAAATTTAAGTCATATGCTAACGATTTTGAGGGTGTTTTATATCTTGAAGTAACTTACCCTGTTACAAGCACTATGAAAGAACAAGATGCTTCATTACAAGACAATGTAACTAAAGTATACACACTTTCAGGTTTTAAAAAGTTCCCTGAATTTAACCCATATCAATTAAATAATACTATTTCGATTACTGCTAAGGAATCTGATATTAAACATGATTTTGATTCAATTACTAAATTTAAAGCAAGTTATGATCAAATGCTAGCAGATATAGCAAAATCTAGCCAAGCTAGCATGGACCGTGAAACTTGATTTAAGAAATATTTTGACTTTAACTTAGCTTCTGTAACAGCAATTGATTGAAATAAAGTTACTTTAGAATTCCAAAATGATACTGTTGAAATTCATTATACTTATGGTTACCAAGTGCTTGCAGCAAGTAAAAGTGACCTAAGTAAAGTGGAAAGTTTTTACCCACAAAATGATGCTCAAGGTATCCAAACCTTTAATAATATTTTTAAAGCAGAAGAAAAAGTTACTGCTTAATAACATTCCTTGTTAATTTTTAAATTAACAAGGTTTTTTCTATGCCTTGTGCATTGATATAAAGGCACAAGAATGCATTTTTTAAAAACTTTAAGTCCTAAAAATAGGTAAGAAATAAATTTTTTAAATTGTTGTTATTAGTGATAAAATACATATATAAAAATTACTTATAGGAGTATTATGAAAATTACTGATAAAAGAACTAAATTAGTAGCTACTATCGGTCCATCAAGTGATAACTACGACATGTTACTTTCACTTGTGGAAAATGGTGTTACAACAATTAGAGCTAACTTTAGCCATGGTTCACACGAAGAACAATTAAACAAATTTAAATTAGGAAAAAGAGTTTCACAAGAACTCAAAATCCCTGTTTCATTAATGTTAGATACAAAAGGACCAGAAATTCGTATTGGAAAAATGAAAGATGGTGCTCAAGTAGTGCAATCAGGTTCTGAAGTTTTAATTCACACAACAAGTGAAAAATACCAAACTTTAGAAGGAACATCTACAGAAATCACAGTTGCTTATGATATGGCACAAGATTTAGCTGTGGGAAACCAAGTTTTAATTGATGATGGTAAATTATCAACAGTTGTTACAGAAGTAGGTAAAGGATACGTTAAAGTTAAGGCTGAAAACACACACAAATTAAAGACTAATAAACGTGTTAACTTACCAGGTGTTGATTTCTCATTACCATTCTTAGCTGAAAAAGATATCAATGATGTTAAATTCGGAATTGAAAACGGAATTAACTACGTTGCTGCTTCATTTGTTAACTCAGCACGTAATGTTAAAGAATTAAGAAAATTACTTGACGAAAATGGTGGAAGCCACATTCAAATTTTCTCAAAAATTGAATCTCACTTAGGATGTGTAAACATCGATGAAATTATTGAAGCGTCAGATGGTATCATGGTTGCTCGTGGAGACTTAGGACTTGAAATCCCTTACTACGACGTTCCTTACTATGAAAAAATGATGATCAGAAAATGTCGTGAAGCTGGTAAACCAGTTATCGTAGCAACACAAATGTTAGACTCAATGGAAAACTCACCTCACCCAACACGTGCAGAAGTAACAGATGTTTACTATGCAGTTGAATTAGGTGCTGACTCAACAATGCTTTCAGGAGAAAGTGCAAACGGATTATTCCCACTTGAAGCTGTTAAAACAATGGCTGCTATCTCAAGAAGAGCAGAAAAAGAATTCTACGCAAGAAACTACTACGATGTGCAACTTGAAAAAGTTTGAGCAAACTCAGACCAATCAAACAAACGTTCACAAATCGCTTACAAAATTGCTGAAAAAACAAAAGATGGAAAATACAAATTTGTTGTTACATTATCTAGAACTGGAACATTATTAAAAGAAGTTGCTAAATTTAGACCAAATTCAACAATCATTGGTGTAGTTAACAACCCATTATTAGTAAACGCTTTTGGATCATATTCAAGTGTTTGAACATCTGTTGATTCTGAAGCTTTATTCCCATTAATTAAGAAAGATCACGAAAATGCTGTTACAGCTCTTGAACCATACGGAATTCAAAAAGGTGACCAATTCTTAGTTGTTGAAAACGATGTTATTACAGAACACGTTGTTAAATAATTAACTATTTAAATATTCGCTAATTGTAGCGGATATTTTTTTGCTTTAATGTTATAATTAAGCTAGTTAATAAATAATTATTAATTTTCATGGAATCACAAAATAATTCAACAGGAGAAAACAATGAATAATGTTAATATTTTTGCTCTAGGTGGGCAAGATGAAAATGGTAAAAACTGCTATATTTTTGAACATAATAATGATATTTATGTAATTAATGCAGGTGTAAAAGTCCCAATTGATGCAAACAATGGAGTAGATACTTTAATTCCTGACTTTAGTTATTTAGTTAAAAATAAAGACAAAATTAAAGGTGTCTTTATTACTGATATTAAGAACGAATCATTCTCAGCTTTACCTTGACTATTAATGAAAATTCCTAACTTACAAATTTATACTTCAGCTTTTAATAAAGTTATGGTGCTTGAAAGAATTTCTAAATATGGAATTGATCAAAAAAGTTTTAAAATCAATACCTTAAGAGGAAAAACTAAAATTGGATCAGTAGATGTTATTCCATTCAATTTAACCGGTTCAATGCCAGGGAATACTGGGTTCAACTTTTCTACTGCTGCAGGTGACTATCTATTTATGTTTAATTATGTAGAAGGTGATTTAGGAATCTATGGTAGAACTAATTTTAAATCACTAGCTAACTATTTTAGCCACAAGCCAGTTATTGCTTTAGTAACAGACGCAGGACGCAGCAATGTTACTGGACGAGCAATTGAAAAATATAAATCAAATCTTAAGCTTACTACTGCATTTGAAAATACTGCTAAAGATAAGAGAATTATTGTAGGTGCTTATGGTGAAGAAATGGTTTCAATTCAACAAGTAATTGATTTAGCAATCAAATATAATCGACCAATTATTCCTTATGGAAAAACATATGCTGACTTACTTTATTTAATTTCTAAATTTACTGATAATGTTAAGTTGCCTGAAGTGGTTGATTATAAATCAATAGCTAAATATGATAATGCAGTTATTTTGGTTACAGCAGCCACAGAGCGCTTATATAATCGTTTTGAAAGAATCGCATCAGAAAAAGATGTTTACTTAAAGCTTAATAATGACGATACTATGATCCTTATGGCGCCTCCGGTAAATGGGCTCGAATCTAAGTATGCTGAAATGATGGACTTAGTCGCCAAAATCACCCCTAATATTTATGAAATATTAGATAATGATTATTTCTATTTACGCCCAACTAAAGAAGACTTATTAAACTTAGTAAAACACCTTAAACCAAGTTACTTTATCCCGACTCAAGGTTTATATCGTTATTTAGTAGGCGCAAGTGAATTTATTTGTGATGAACTAAGTAAGAAACAAAATATTGATCCAATTGTGCTGTTGAACGGTAAAATAGCACACTTTCAAGGTGAAAAGTTATTTAGTCATAATGGTAAGATTAAGGAAGTTGGAAATACTATTATTGATGGTTTTGGAGTAGGTGATATTTCTTCAGAAGTTATTGCCGAAAGAGAGGCTTTAGGAAGAGAAGGTGTTATAGTTATTAATGGTCTTTATTCACCTAAGACTAAGAAAATTATTGGACAGTTGCATATAAGCTATATTGGCGTAATTGATGAAAGCGAAATCGAAGAAACCAATGCATTAATTACAGATTTAATTGTTGAAGTATTTAAGACTAAAACATTTACATCAATGAGAGAAGTTAACGAAAAACTAAGAAAAACTATTCGTAAGAAGATTTTCAAATTAAAAGATAAAGATCCTATGGTGGCATTAACATTAACTACAATTTAATAATAAAAAAACACATTTATGCTGTAAAATAATACAGATAAATGTGTTTTTATTTATAAAGGAGAAAAATATGTTTAAACAAATGACATGAAAAGATGCCCAAGCTGTAATAGAAAATAATCCAGCAGACCATCTTTTATTTCTTAATTTCACAACCACTTGATGTGGAGATTGCAAGATGATGAAACCAATTGTTGAATCAGTTGCAAATGAATACAAGAACAACGATAAAATTACTTTTATTAATATTGATGCTGAAGAGGCTAAGCTTTTTAGAGAACACGATAATAAATGAAAAATTCTTAAGGTTCCAACTATGCTTTTACTTCAAGGTGATGAAATTTTAGAACGTGGTTACGAGTATATGCCTATGCAGATTTTGAGCAACTGAATTAGCAAAAAAATCTCATAAAATGCTCATTGATACACCAAGAGCAGTTGCTGAAAAAAATAAGCAGAAAATCCCTTCTGTTTTTTTATTTTTTCAATATAATACAAAAGCAACTATAGCTATGATTTTTAAAGGTTGCTAGCTTGCCAAGATTCAGTTGTCGAGGACAAGTTAGGTTTTTTAAAAGGAGCTATTGTTCAAAAGAACAAAAGGAGACAACACATGAGTAAACTAAATATCAAAGTTAAAGGGTTTGACCACTCATTAGTTGATCAAGCTGCTAAGAAAATTTTTACAGTGGCAAAATCAGCTGGTGCTGAAAAAGTTAGTGGACCAATTCCTTTACCTACAAAAAGAGATGAAGTTACTATCTTAAGATCTGTTCACATTAACAAAAAATCACGTGAACAATTCGAAAGCAGAACACACCAAAGATTAGTTGTAATTACCAATCCTTCTGCTGAAACACAAGATAAATTAAACAGACTTGAATTACCAGCTGGTGTGGATATTCAAGTTAAAGTAAAATAAATTAATACCCAATTTAAGGAGAACAAATGAAAGGAATCTTAGGACGTAAAGTTGGTATGACTCAAATTTTTACAGAATCTGGAAAAAGCGTTCCAGTTACTGTAATAGAAGTACAACCAAATGTTGTGTCAAAAGTTTTAACAGCTGACAAAAATGGTTACGTTGCTACTCAACTTGCTGTATTTGATAAAAAAGCAAGTCGTGTTAACAAACCTGAATTAGGTCACTTTAAAAAAGCTGATACAACACCTAAGCGCTTCGTTAAAGAAGTTCGTGATATGTCAGGTTATGAACTTGGAAGTGAAATCAAAGCTGACATATTTACATCAGGTGAATTAGTAGATGTTACAGGAACATCAAAAGGAAAAGGATTCGCCGGAACAATTAAAAGACACAATCAACACATCGGACCTAAATCTCACGGTGGAGGTGGAGGATCTCAACCTGTTAGACAAACTGGATCACTTGGGGATATCTCAGGTAACAGAGTGTTTAAAGGTATGACAATGCCAGGGCAACTTGGAAATGTTAAAACAACAGTTCAAAACCTTGAAATCGTTAAAGTTGATGTGAAAAACAATTTACTTTTAATTAAAGGTTCAATTCCAGGACCTAAAAAATCTTTCGTAGTAGTTAAGGAAGCAGTTAAAGGTCTTCCAAACCGTGAAGGAATCAAACTTGTTGACATTGAAGAAGTTATGTTAATGAATGAATTAATTGAAAAAGCTAAGAAATTCAATATTGAAGTTACAGTTGGAATGAATTCAACTGAATTATCAGCATTAATTCAAGAAGCAGAAGAAAAAGGAGATAAATAGTTATGGCTGAAACAGTTAAAAAATCAACAAAACCAACAACAGCTAAAAAAGCTACTGCTCCTAAATCAGCTAAAGTAACAGTTGCTAAAGACAAAAATGCTACTAAAGCTGCATTCAAAGCTGAATTACCTGCTAAATTATTCGCAAGCGAAAAAATTTACGAACAAGCAATTTTCGACTCTATTCTTTCAGAAAGAGCTTCAAGAAGACAAGGAACACACAAAGTTAAATCACGTGCAGAAGTTTCTGGTTCAGGTAAAAAACCATGAAGACAAAAAGGTACAGGACGTGCAAGAACAAGTTCTACACGTACACCTATCTGAGTTGGTGGTGGTAGAGCATTTGGTCCTACAGCTAACAGAAACTACTCATTAAAAGTTAATAAGAAAGTTAAACTTGCTGCATTTGTATCAGCATTAACATTATTAGCACAAGACAATGCAGTATTGGTAGATGATCTTGCTTTAGAAGCAGTATCAACAAAAGCAATGGCTGCTAAATTAGCTGAATTAAACTTAAGCAACTTAAGAAACGTATTAATCGTTACTGAAAGTGAAGCAGTTTACAAATCAGCAAGAAACATTTCAAATGTTGTTTTATCAAAAGCTAACTCATTAACAGTTGAAAGATTAATCGGAGCAGATGTTATGGTTATTTCAAATGAAAGCTTAAAACTATTAGAAGGGAAAGTTAAATAATGGAATTAACAAGAGTTATCATTGCACCAGTTCTTACTGAAAAATCAGATATTCAAAGAGCTAATGGTGTTTACACTTTCAAAGTAGATTACAAAGCTAACAAACATCAAATTGCCGAAGCTATTGAAACAATTTTCAATGTAAAAGTTGAATCAGTTAGAACAATCAAAGTTGAAAAACAACCTAAAAATGTTGGACGTTTCCACGGATTTACAAACCGTTACAAGAAAGCTATGGTTACTTTAAAAGCTGGTTCAAATATGAACTACTTACCAGCTGATGAAGAAGAAGCAACATTAGTTGCTGAAGAAACTAAAGCAAAAGAAGCTGCAAAAGCCGACAAAGCTGCTAAAAGCGCTGATGTTGAAAAGAAAGCTGCTGCTAAATTAGCTGCTAAAAAATCAACAGCTACAAAAGCAACAAAAACAGTTGCTAAAAAAGCTACTACAAAACGTAAAGTTGGTGGAGAATAATAATACTCCGATGAACTTTCGGAAAACAATTTAATTTAATGGGGTTAAAAAGCTTGCTTAAAAGACAGACCCCCAACTATTTTTAAGCAAAAGGAGAAAAGACACAATGGCGATTAAACATTATAAGCCAACGACAAATGGTCGTAGAAACATGTCTTCTCTTGACTACAGAACAAACTTATCAGGTCATGCTCCAGAAAAATCACTTTTAGTGAATTTAAAAAACAATGCTGGACGTAACAACCAAGGTAAGATTACTGTTAGACATCACGGAGGGCGTGTTAAAAGATTCTACAGAATTGTAGACTTTAAACGTAACAAAGACAACATCCCTGCTATTGTTAAAACAATCGAATACGATCCAAACAGATCAGCAAATATTTGTTTATTAGCATATGCAGATGGTGAAAAAAGATACATCCTTGCTCCTAAGGGTATTAAATTAGGACAAATCGTAGTTTCAGGACCACAAGCAGATATTATGGTTGGTAACTCACTACCACTTGCAAATATTCCTGAAGGTACATTCGTACACAACATTGAAATGCAACCTGGAGGTGGAGGGGTTATAGCTCGTTCAGCTGGAACTTCTGCACAAATCTTAGGTAAAGATGAAGATGGTAAATATGTAGTGTTAAGATTAAAATCAGGTGAAACACGTCGTATTTTATCACGTTGTCGTGCAACAATTGGTGTTGTAGGAAACGAAGAACACTTACTTGTTAATGTTGGTAAAGCTGGAATCAACAGACACAAAGGTATTAGACCAACAGTACGTGGATCAGTTATGAACCCTGTAGACCACCCACATGGTGGAGGGGAAGGTAAGCAACCAGTTGGACGTAAAGCTCCACTTACACCTTGAGGTAAAAAAGCTCTTGGAGTTAAGACAAGAAAAACTAAGAAATCTTCAAATAAACTTATTTTAAGAAGAAGAAAGGATTCTAAATAATGGCACGTAGTCTTAAAAAAGGTCCATTTGCTGACGAACACTTACTTAAAAAAGTAGATGCAATCGTTGAAGGAAATGCACCAAAAAAACCAATTAAAACTTGATCAAGACGTTCTACAATCTTCCCAAGCTTCGTAGGATTAACATTCGCAGTACACAACGGAAAACAATTCTTAGAAGTTTATGTAACAGATGATATGGTAGGACACAAATTAGGAGAATTCGCACCAACAAGAACATTCTCGGGTCATGGTGCAGATAAAGGTAAGAAGAAATAATGGCACAACAAGCAAAAGCACACGTTAAATTACAAAGAGTTAGTGTTTCTAAAGCAAAATTAGTAGCAAACCTTTTCAGAGGAAAAGATGTTACAGATGCGTTAGGACTTCTACACAATGTTAACAAAAAATCAGCTCCTATTTTTATCAAGTTATTAGAATCAGCAGTTGCAAATGCTACACACAACCATGGTATGGATGCAACTAAATTATATGTAAAAGAAGTTTATGTAAATGAAGGTCCTACTCTTAAGAGATTCCAACCAAGAAGTCAAGGACGTGCTTACTCAATCTTAAAACGTACATCTAATTTATCAGTAGTATTAGAGGAGAGAAATTAATATGGGACAAAAAGTTAATCCAAATGGATTCCGTTATGGTGTTACAAAAGCACACAACTCAACATGATTTGCAGACAAAGATAACTTTGGAACATATTTAGTTGAAGATGCTAAAATCTACAAATTTTTCGATAAATTAGTACGTCAATACCAAATTGGTCAAGTAGAAGTTAAACGTAACAGAGATAATAAAGTTACAGTTGTACTTCACACAGCTAAACCAGCAGCAATTCTTGGAACAGAAGGTAAAAATGTTCAAGAATTAACAGTTCAATTACAAAAGAATTTAAAGAACAAGAACTTAAATGTAAACATTCAAGTTGTTGAACTTAAAAACCCTGATTTAAATGCAAGATTACTTGCAGAAATGATTGCTACAAAATTAGAAAACCGTGAAAGTTTCCGTTCAGCACAAAAAATTGCTATTAGAAATGCAATGCGTGCTGGAGCAAAAGGAATTAAGACATCAGTTAGTGGACGTCTTAACGGTGTTGATATGGCTCGTACAGAAGGATATTCTGAAGGTGAAATGAAATTACATACATTAAGACAAAATGTTGACTATGCTACAGCAACAGCTAGAACAACATACGGTGCTATTGGTGTTAAAGTGTGAGTATCATTAGGTGAAATTTTGGAAGGGGAAAATAAATAATGCTTCAACCAAAAAGAACAAAATACAGAAAACCATTTGTTGTTAAACACGACAAACGTAGAGCTACAAAAGGAAACACAGTAGCATTTGGTGAATTCGGATTACAAGCTACAACATCAGCATGAGTAACAGCTCGTCAAATCGAGTCAGCTCGTATTGCTGCTACACGTAGAATGGGTCGTGAAGGACAAGTTATTATCCGTATATTCCCACACTTTGCCAAAACATCTAAACCTATCGGAGTTCGTATGGGTTCAGGTAAAGGTACACCAGAATTATGATATACAGCAGTTAAAGTAGACACAATGATGTTTGAAGTTGGTGGAGTTCCAGAAGATATTGCACGTGATGCTTTACGTCTAGCTGGACACAAATTGCCTGTTAAATGAAGAATCGTTAAAAAAGAAGAAGGAGATAAATAATGCTTTACAAAGAATTAAAAGAAAAATCAGTTGAAGAATTACAAACTCTTGTAGCTCAACTTAAAGCAGAATTATTTACTTTAAGATACAGAAATGTTACAGGTGATTTAAAAGAAACACACAAAATTGCACTTATTAGAAAAGACATTGCTAAAGCTCTTACAGCTTTAAATGAAAAAAAAGGAGCTAAATAATTATGGAAAGAAACACAAGAAAAACACTTGTTGGTACAGTTGTTTCTGCTGGTAAATCAGCTAAAACAATTATTGTTGCAGTTGACACATACAAAACACACCCATTATATTCAAAACGTTTCAAATCTACAAAGAGATTTGCAGTACACGATGAAAATCAAGTTGCTCAACTAGGTGATATCGTTTTAATCATGGAAACTAGACCACTTTCAAGAACAAAACACTTTAGACTAGTTGAAGTTAAACAAGCAGCTACAGAAGGGCAAAACTAATGTTACAAGAATTATCAAAAGCAAACGTTGCTGATAACTCAGGTGCTAAAGAAATCGGAGTTATCCGTATCTTAGGTGGGTCAAGAAAGAAAGTAGCAAACATTGGTGATATTATTGTATGTTCAGTTAAAAAAGCTATTCCTAATGGGATGGTAAAAGAAGGTCAAGTTGTTAAAGCAGTTGTTGTTAGATCATCATACGGAATACACCGTGACAACGGTTCATACATTCGTTTTGACGACAACGCTGTAGTATTACTTAAGGAAGATTTAACACCACGTGGAACACGTGTATTCGGACCAGTTGCTCGTGAATTACGTGAAAAATTCCCTAAAATTGTTTCACTTGCACCAGAAGTATTATAGGATTTAAGGAAAACAAATTATGAACAAAATTAAACTTAGAAAAAATGACGAAGTAATCGTTATTGCCGGTAAAGAAAAAGGTCAAACAGGAACAATTGAAAAAGTATTACACAACGAAAACAGAGTTATTGTTAAAGGATTAAACTTTATCAAGAAACACAACAAACCTTCACAACAAAACCAAGATGGTTCAATTACAGAAAAAGAAGCTCCAATTCATGTTTCAAACGTGCAATTATTAGTAAAAAAAGCAACAAAAGACAAACCACACCAATCATCAAAATTAGGATACAAAATTGATGCTAAAGGAAACAAAGTAAGAGTAGCAAGAAAGACAGGAAAGGAAATCTAATATGCTTAAAAATGTTTATTTAGAAAAAGCAGTTCCTGCTTTAAAAGAAAAATACAATTACAAATCATCAATGGAAGTTCCTAGAATTGAAAAAGTTGTATTAAACATGACTGCTGGAAAAGAAATTAATAATTCAAAAGCAATCGAAGAAGTTTTAAATGAATTAACATTAATTTCATCACAAAAACCATATCAAACAACAGCTAAAAAATCAAACGCTTCATGAAAATTACGTGAAGGAATGCCTATGGGTGGAAAAGTTACACTTCGTAGAGACAGAATGTGAGATTTCTTAGACAAATTAATTAACGTGGCAATGCCTCGTATTCGTGACTTCCGTGGTGCAAATCCTAAAGCATTTGACGGAAGAGGAAACTACAACCTTGGAATTAAGGAAGAAATCATCTTCCCAGAAATCGAATTTGACAAAATTCGTAGAATCAAAGGACTAGACGTTATTATTGTAACAAACGCAAAAACTGATGCAGAAGCAAGAACATTACTTGAATCAATCGGTGTACCATTTGACAAAAAAGGAGCTAAATAATGGCTAGAAAAGCATTAATCGAGAAAGCAAAACGTCAACCAAAATTCTCATCACGTGCATACACACGTTGTGAATTATGTGGACGTCCACACTCAGTATTAAGAAAATATAAAGTATGTCGTATCTGTTTTAGAAATCTTGCTCACGAAGGTAAGATTCCAGGTATGAAGAAAGCGAGTTGATAATTATGTTTATTACAGATCCAATTGCAGATTTAGTTGTTCGTATTAAGAACGCTAACATTAGAAAACATAAAACAGTTACAATTCCTTATTCAAAGCAAAAAGAAGCTATCGTTAAGCTTATTTTAGATGAAGGGTACATTGCATCATACGCAGTCGAAGGTGAAGGCGTAGATAAAAATATTGTTGTTACATTAAAATACAAGAAAAATAAATCAGCTATCGTTGACTTTAAGAGAGTTTCAAAACCAGGTCTTAGAGTTTACGTTAAAGCCGAAGAAATTCCAAGTGTTATTTCAGGATTTGGTACAGTTATTATTTCTACATCAAAAGGACTTATGACAGGAAAAGAAGCTAGAAAGGAAAATGTAGGTGGTGAAGTTATCGCTTACATTTGATAATAGGTAATTAGTATGTCTCGTGTTGGAAATCGTGTTATCAACGTTCCTGCTGGAACAACTATTACTGTTGAAGGAAACAAAGTTACTGTTTCTGGAAAACACGGATCTCTTGTTAGAGAATTCAGTCCTTTAATCACAATCAATGTAGAAAACAACCAAGTTACAACAGTTCGTGCAAACGAAGAAAAACACACCAAACAATTACACGGTACAACAAACTCATTAATTTCAAACATGATCAAAGGAGTTACAGAAGGATTCCAAATCGACCTTGAAATTAAAGGGGTTGGGTACAAAGCTGAACTTAGAGGAAATGAAATCGTTGTTAATGCTGGATATTCACACCCAGTATCTAAAAAGATACCAGCTGAATTAAAGGTTACAGTTGCTAAACCAACAGAAATTTCTGTATTCGGAAACGATAAAGAAATCGTTGGACAATTTGCTGCTGTAGTTAGAGCTATTAGAAAACCTAATGTTTACTCAGGTAAAGGTATTTCATACAAAGGCGAAAAAATTAGACGTAAAGAAGGGAAAACAGCTTCTAAATAATTTAGAGGTTGTTAGGTTACAATTATGAAAGCAAAATCAAGAAACGCAGCTAGAAAAGTTAAACATGTTCGTTTACGTCAACACATTAGTGGTACAGCTTTAAGACCACGTTTAAATGTGTTTAAATCACACCAAAACTTTTACGCTCAAGTTATTGATGACACTAAAGGTGTTACATTATTATCAGCTACAACACTTCAAAAAGGTGTTTATGCAGGTAACATTGCATCAGCAGCTGAATTAGGTAAAAGAATGGGTCAAGAAATGGTTAAATTAGGTATCAAAGAAGTTGTATTTGATCGTGGTGGATACCTATACCACGGTAGAGTAAAAGCTTTTGCAGACGCAGTTAGAGAACAAGGAGTTAAATTCTAATTATGGAAAACAATAAAGAAGTTAAAGCAACAGAAGTTGCAGGTACACAAGAAGTTGTAGCTAAAAGAGCTCCTAGAGCTCCAAGAAAAGCTAATGAAGCAGAACAACAACGTCCACGTCGTAACGCTGGTGCAGCTAGAAAACCACGTGCACAAAGATTCGAATCAGAATTTAGTGAAAAAGTTGTTGACATCGCTCGTGTTACAAAAGTTGTTAAAGGTGGAAGAAGATTTAGTTTCTCAGCATTCGTTGTTGTAGGAAACAAAAAGGGTCTAGTAGGATTTGGACACGGTAAGGCTAACGAAGTTCCAGATGCTATTAGAAAAGCTATCAAAGACGCTCAAAACAACCTTGTATCAGTTCCAGTTGTAAATGGAACATTACCACACGAAATCGATGCTAAATTCTTAGCTTCACGTGTATTATTAAAACCAGCTCCTAAAGGAAAAGGACTTATCGCTTCAGGTACAGTTCGTGCAGTTGTAGAACTAGCTGGTTACACAGACATCGTAACAAAAACATACGGGTCACGTTCAAAATCTAACGTAGTTAAAGCAACAGTAAAAGCATTACAAAACTTAAGAACAGTTGAAGAAATTGCAGAAATCAGAGATAAACAAGTAAAGGATTTTCAATAAGATATGGCTATAAAATTAAATAATTTAAAATTTTCTGAAGGTTCAAGACCTGACAAGCACCGTAAAGGTAGAGGTCATGCAGCTGGTAAAGGTAAACAAGCTGGTAAAGGACAATCAGGACAAAACAAACGTAAAGGTCACAGACTAGGATTCGAAGGGGGACAAACTCCTTGATTCCGTAGAATTGGTAAACGTGGATTTACAAACGTTAACCACATTGAATATCAAATTATCAACTTATCTGACTTAGAAGCAAAATTCAACGATGGTGACACAATCACATTAGAAACATTATTTGATACAAACTTAATCAAAAGACAAATGCCTGTTAAACTTTTAGGTAATGGTGAATTAACAAAGAAATTAACAATCTATGTTCACAAGGCTTCTGCTTCTGCTAAAGAAGCATTCGCTAAAGTTGGTGGAACAATCAACGAACTATAATAATCATTTCAAGCCAAGCAAAAGCTTGGTTTTTTATTTTAAAATAACGCGCGAGATTGTGTATAATAAAAAGAAATTAACGAGGTAATATGATCACAGTAATTAATCACCCTTTGATTAATATCAAACTTACAAAAATGCGCCAAGAAAACACTACACATAGCGAATTTAGAAGCAATTTAAATGAGATTGCATCTTTGATGGTGTATGAAATCATGCGCAATTATCAGCCTAGAAATATTAAAATTACCACTGCACTTAAAAGTGAATATATTGGCTATGCTTATGATAAAGAAATAGTTATTATTCCTATTTTACGAGCTGGGCTTGGAATGGTTGATGGGATTGTGAATTTAATCCCTCAAGCCAGAGTTGGACACATTGGAATGTACCGTAATGAAGGGACTGAACAAGTAACTGAATACTTTTATAAGATTCCAAATGTAAGCCTGGATAGCAAAATGATAGTTGTTGATCCTATGCTAGCTACTGGAACATCAGCTTCAGATGCAATTACTAAACTAGAATCACAAGGTTTTAAAGACATTACTCTAGTTTGTTTAGTAGGAGTTGAAAAAGGTATTAAGAAAATTCAATCAATGCACCCAAATGTTGATATCTTTTTAGCTGCACAAGATGATTACTTAGATGAAAACAATTATATTAGACCTGGACTTGGGGATGCTGGAGATCGCATCTTTGGTACAAAATAAAAAAATAAAAAAATTCTATATTTTTTAAAAAGTTGCTATATAATAATATAGCAATTCAAATGGGGGGATAGCAAAGCGGCCAAATGCGGGTGGCTGTAACCCACTTTCTTAGGATTCGGGGGTTCGAATCCCTCTCCCCCCACCATTAATTGCCCCATAGCCAAGCGGTAAGGCAGCGGGTTTTGGTTCCGCGATGCGTTAGTTCGAATCTAACT
Organism: Mycoplasma milvi; assembly: GCF_048284715.1. Lineage (NCBI taxonomy): Bacteria > Bacillati > Mycoplasmatota > Mollicutes > Mycoplasmatales > Mycoplasmataceae > Mycoplasma > Mycoplasma milvi. The sequence goes on from NZ_JBLWAH010000004.1 coordinate 22,990, forward strand.
GGGGCAGCCATATCACCTTGAAAAAAGGTGTTTTTTTATGCAATTTTAAAACAAAAATAAGGGTTTTTGTTTTATAATATACCTGATTATGAAAATAGATAGAAAATTAGAAAAAATTACTCCATTAGAACAAGATTTCTCACAATGATATACAGATGTTGTCCAAAACGGAAAATTAATGATGTATGGTCCTGCAAAAGGAACAATGATTTTATTACCAAATGCTTATGGTATTTGAGAATTAATCCAAGCTGGATTAAATGAAGCTTTTAAAGAAAAAGGTGTGCAAAATGTAAACCTACCTCTTTTAATTCCAGAATCATTATTTAATAAAGAAAAAGAACACATAGAAGGATTTAATCCTGAGCTAGTTACTGTTACTATGGTGGGTGATAAAAAGTTAGATGAAAAACTTTTTGTACGTCCTACTTCTGAAGTATTATTTGCTCATTTATATAAAAATTCTATTAATTCATATAAGGACCTTCCAATTATATATAACCAATGAGTAAATGTTGTTAGATGAGAAAAAACAACTAGACCTTTTTTAAGATCTCGTGAATTCCTATGACAAGAAGGTCACACAGTTCATGCTGATCCTAAAGAAGCACGCGCATTAACAAAGGATATGATTAAACTATATGCTAAATTCTTAAAAAAATATTTAGCTATACCAACAATTATTGGGAAGAAAACTCCTAATGAAAAATTTGCTGGAGCATGTACTACATGAACAATTGAAGCTATGATGAAAGACGGGCAAGCATTACAAGCTGGAACTAGTCACTATTTAGCTCAAAACTTTTCAAAACCATTTGAAATCACATTTAAAAACGAAGATAATGAATTTGATTATGCATATCAAACATCATGAGGTGTTACTACAAGATTAATTGGTGCACTTATCATGACACATGGTGACAATCGTGGTATCATTATTCCACCTTTTGTTGCGCCAGTACAAGTAGACATATTAGAACTATTTGCAAATAAAGAACCAAAAGTATCACAAGTTGCGCAAGAACTATATAAAAACCTATCAAGAAAATATCGTGTTAGATTAGATAGTTCAGATAAAAATCCCGGATTTAAAGCTTCTAACTCAGAAATCCAAGGTGTTCCTGTGAGAATTGAGATTGGGCCTAAAGATGTTGAAAACGATTGTGTTACTATAGTTCGTAGAGATACTCTTGAAAAAGTTCAAGTTAAAATCGCTGATGTTAAAAAACATATTAATAAGTTACTAACAGATATTCATGACAATTTATATGAACAAGCTGAACAAAGACTTATTCATAATAGAGTATATGTTTACAATTATGATGACTTTAAATTTGAGATTGCAAATCACAAATTTGTTGTGGCTCCATTTTGCTGTGGCGGTGAAGTAGAACAAAAAATTAAAGATGAAACAGGTGCAACAGCAAGATGTATTCCAATGTCACTTAACAAACCAAATAAAAATGTTAAATGTATTAATCCAGAATGCAATAATGAAACAAATCGTTATGTAGTTTTTGCTAAAGCATATTAATGAAAGTGGCTTTTTTGCTACTTTTTTTTGATCAAATTTACATTTAGGGCCAAAAACTGCTCGTTTTTTAGTAAAAATCATTAAAAATTGCCTAAATAAAAAAATTTTTCGAAAAAAAACATGCAAAAAATAAAAAAATTAATGTATTAAGTGAGAAAGGAGAATTATGGACAAAAAAGAAAAGACCCATAAAGCGACTTTAGCTCGTGGCTATAAAGAAGTTATTAAGAATCTTAATGCTGCGCTAGATAAAGAAGCTCAAGATATAAAAGAATATGCTAAAACGGGTAATATTGATGCTTTAAAGAATATTTATGACTCAAATGGTCTTAATTTAAAAAGTCTTTATGATGCAATAGAAAATGTAATTAAATATATTATTACAGCTCATAAAGAAACAGAGTCAAAAAATAAGAAGAGATTAGCATTGTTGTGAATTCAATATATGACTACAAAAGATGAACAAATTAAAGAAACCATTGACGAAATGGAACAAGGACTAAAAAGAACCAACAGCATTTTTAGTTATATCTTGGCAATGATGAGTGCTGAAAACTCATGAATCATACATAAAACATATATTGATCCTGAGACAAAAGACAATAAGCATTGATATCTCGAACATTTCTCAAAAACTACGTTTTACAAAAAGAAGCATAGTGCTATATTAGAGTTTGGAAAATTTCTCTTGCAATTAGATTATGATTAATATAGATTACATTAATCAAAATGATACCTATATAGTTAATGAAAGACGGATTAAAGTTAATACGTTAGTTTCTGATCAAGCTATAAGTGGTTTTAATGCAAGATTTGCAGTAACAATAGATCGAATTGCGTCAAATGGCTTAGCGGATATAACATTCGGGTTTGAAGATAGCCTATACGAGTGGCGTAAAGATTTAATTAATAGTACCGATGTTAATACATTAATCGCAGAGAGTATAATCCCTCCTAATGTAGTAAAGTTGATTAGGGACAGTATCATTAAGCATAGTCTTGACGTTCATGCCTCAGTCTACATAAATAAAAAATTATTCGTGGAATTTAGCACATATAATGGTACATTTAAAAAACAAGTCAAACGTGTTCCGTATTCCACGTTAAATCAAAAATTCAGTGATGTTGATAATATAGTCATCCAATTTTGAACTGAAAAAGCTTTTAGTGACCAGAGAACCTTATTAAAAGAATATCAGTTAATTCTAGAAAAAGATAAAAACGAGAAAATTGTAATTAACCCTTATTCAAATACAGCAAAACTAAAGGTTCCATTTTCATATAATATAAATTTTGAAAGTAACAAGAAATATTGGAAAGAATTGTATTATCACAATATTATTCTAAATTTTGAGCAATTAGATAATAAAGGATATCACAACAATATTATTTCAGGTTACGAATATAATGATAAAAAGCTGCTACGATTTCCTGGTGAGTTAAATTTTAATGAGTATATCCCGATAACATTTGACTCAATACTATTAACTCAGTTTAATGGTGAAAAAATCAAACTTTCAACACAAAATGAATACAAAAACAACATTATGTTAAATAATGACATATATTACAAAACAGGCATAGCATATAATGCTCACTTGGCTGAGCTGATATATACAAATGAAGTGGAACAAACAATAACGAAAAGCAATCTATCTCAAGGATCGTACGCACTTAAAATACCATATAAGTATGATGGAACATTTGACGTAATATATGACATTGATTATGCCTACGGAAAAATACAAGCAATTAAAAACTTTAATGTTGTAGGAACAAATGAACATGATGAACAATTTAACAAGAAATTGAAGATAATTGAAATAGAACCTCAAAAGGAAATTAAATATAAATATCTTATTAATTTAGAAGCAGACTATATAAATGTGATAAGTGATGAATTTAAAATACAGGACTATTTAATAATTGAAGAAAACAAAAAACGTAAGCGTTTGAATTAAACCATTTCTTTTGGTTGCTATTTTAATTGGTGTAGCTAGTTTGATTGGCACAAGTAGTTATTATATTTATTCTTGAAAAATTAATAAAACCACAAAAAGTGATGGTGAATCGCTAGACAGTTCTATATATAAGGATAAAAGACACTTTTCTCAATATAAAAAAGAAAATTTTATACCCAACTTAGAGCCAAGATTTTTTGAGAAGTTTGTAAAAACAGATCAAAAAAATAACAAATTTATGGATGAGACTGTTATTCAAGAAATTGTAAAAGATGTAGTAAGAAGGTTAAGAAAAAATGATGGTAAGCTTTATTTTGATTATAAATTACTATCACAAAAACATGCCATTATAGACTTCTTATATATTGCAAAAAATAAAACATCAATGGATGAAAAATCTTTTGAGATTCTTATTGATTAGCTATAATATAAATATGGACAATAAAAAAGAAATCATTTTATTAGAGTTAAAAAAGCTATCAAAGAAAAAGAACATTTCAGAAGAAGATAATATTAAAGAAATAGGAATTGATTCTTTAGATTTAGCTGAACTTTTATTTGAAGCAGAAGCTAAATTTGGTATCGAGATTTCTGATGAACAATTAAGAAATGTTGAAACTGTAAAGGATATAATTTCTATTTTTTCTAATTAATTTTTATAGTATAATTCTAATGCGCTAGGAGTATAGTTCAACGGTAGAACAACGGGCTTCAACCCCGTGTGTTGTGGGTTCGAATCCTGCTACTCCTGCCATTTTTTTATACTCTTTTTTTGATAATAAAGTAAAATTATTACACATATGAAAGAAAACAAATTAAAATTCGGTGTTTTAGGAACTGGAGCATTTGGTTCTGCACTTGCAAACATACTGGTAGAAAACGGAAACAAAGTTGTAATGTATGGAATTTCAGAATCTGAAATTGCAGATATCAATAATGGGCTTAACTCAAAATATTTTGGTGAAGTAAAATTCAGCAATCCTGAGTTAATTTCAGCAACAGATAATCTAGACTTCTTCTTAGATCAAATTGATACAGCCATTCTTGCTGTGCCTTCTGTTGCAGTTGGTTCTTTACTAACAAATGTATCCACAATTCTAGGCAACAGAAAGATTAATTTAATTAATTTATCAAAAGGCCTAGAACCAAATACAAAACAATTTTTCTCGCAATATATTAAAGAAAATTATGGAGACAATATTGCTAACTTTTCATCAATAATGGGGCCTTCATTTGCTGCTGAGGTTTTTGCTGGCAAGCTAACTATGGTAAACATTGTTGGGGTAAATTTAGAATTCAATACAAAGATAGCTCAATATTTCAATAATTCACATTTCTACGTAAAGCCATTTAGTGAAATTAAAGGAGCAGAACTATTTTCTGCATTTAAAAATGTTTTAGCCATTGGACTCGGAATAACTTCGGTTTTATATCCGGGTCAAAATTCTCATGCAGGATTACTAACTATGGGAACAGGAGAAATATTTAATGTTTATAAAGCTATGTATCCACATGGTGAAAATACAATAGGTTATAATTTTTCATCATTCGGTGATATCTTTTTAACATGTTCATCACCTTCAAGCCGCAACTTTTCATTTGGAGCTAAAATAGCTGAAGTAGGAGTTAATAAAGCTCTAGCAGAGCAACAGCTTACTATTGAAGGGTATGATACAGCAAAGACATTACAAAAACTAATTGCTGAGTATCAAATTGCTAATATACCATTCTTACAAAACATTATTAGCATTTTATTTGAAGGGAAATCGGAGCAAGATATATTAGATTTTTTTAAACCTAAACAATTCTAAAAAAACTAAAAACAATGTAAAATATAGGTATTAATATTTAAAGTACATTAATAGGAGAAATAATGATTAAACACATAGAAGAAAAAGATAAAGCACAAGTAGTTGTTACACTTACTGTTGATGCTTCAGAATTTCAAAAGAAACTAGATGAAGTTTCAAACAAATTAATGAAAAGTGTAAAAGTTAAAGGATATAGACCAGGTAAAGCTCCTGAAGAAAAATTAAGAGCTCATTTAGACCCTCAAGTTGTACTTGGTGAAACAGTTAAACACTTTAATGGTCAACACTTTGGTGAAGTTATTGAATACACAATCAAAAACAACATTAAAAGCTATTCACAACCTTTATTATCATATGATTTAAACAAAGATGGTTTAGTATTAGAATATAAATTTGTACTTCAACCAAACTTCGATGTAGACATGAAAGAATTAAAAGTTAAATATGCAGCGATTAAGATTGCTAAAAAAGATGTTGAAGAAACTATCAAAGAACTTGAAGAAAACATGTCAGTTGAAGAAGCTGTTGAAGACACAGATGCTACAACTAAATTAGGTGATACAGTTAATATTGATTTTAAAGGATTTATTGATAATGAACCATTTGAAGGTGGAGAAGCTAAAGGATACGATTTAAAATTAGGATCAAACACATTTATTCCTGGATTTGAAGATCAACTTGTTGATAAGAAAATTGGATACAAAGGTGATGTAACTGTTAAATTCCCTAGTGATTACTTTGTAAAAGAATACCAAAACAAAGAAGCAGTATTCCAAGTAACAATTAATTCTGTTAAGAGATTAAAATTATTTAAGTTAACAGATGAAAATGTTAAAATGTTCCAAGACCCTAATGTAACTGATTTAAAATCATTAGAAAATGTTTTAAAAGGAAACTTAAGAGTTAGAAAATTTGTTGAAGCAAATGTAAACTTTTATGAAGAACTTGTAAAGCAAATTATTGAAAAAGCTAAACCAGTTATCCATGAATCATTAGTTGTTGCTCATGTAGAAAACAGCAAAAAAGAATTTGAAAATTCATTAAAACAATACGGAATCAAGAAACAAGAATACTTAAACTTAATCAAATCAACAGAAAAAGACTTAGAAGAAGAATTCAAGAAACAAGCTCTTGACCAAGTTTCAAAAGCTGAAGCTTACAGATCATTAGTTGAAAAATACCATGTTAATGCTACAGCAGAACAAATTAATGAATTTACTAAGAAATTCGTTACATTTGGATTCTCACAAGAAGCTGCACATGAATTTGTAATTTCATCATTAAGAATGTCATTAATCTTAAGCGACATTAACCCAGAATTAGCAGAAAAACTTGAAAAAGACTTCCAAGAAATTGTTAAATAATATTTTAATAGCACAATAAGTGCTATTTTTTATGCTTAATTTTTGAAAATAAAAAATATTTTTTGTGATATGGAATTAAAAAAGTTCTAAAATTGCAATATGAAAAATTTAAGAGATAAATTAATTAAAACACCCCTTGGAGTCAATGGAGTAGCCTTAGGTACGATGGGAATTGCAACTACTGGGACATTTTTATTAAGTTATATTAAAGATAATCAAGCAATTAACTGATTTGGATTAGCATTGCAAATCCTATGCATGAGTATTTGTATTTTCTATATATCATTAACAATTATTAGATATAGTTTACAACCAAAAGTTATTTGAGAAGAAATTAAACTTCCTCACGTAGCTGGAATGATTGGTGTTCTATTCCTTTGCTTCTGCTTGCTTGGAAATTCCTGTGGTTGAATAGTATCAACATTTGTTACCAATAATCCATCTCTTAAATTCAAACTCTTAATTGCACCTAGCATAGTAGTATTTCTAGCTGTCACATGTCAATTTATTTATTTAGGTTTCTTTTTAAAAATTGTTTTATTTAAAAAAGAAACTTTCAAAGGTGAAGCTTATGCTTCATGATTCGTTCCTCTTGTTGGGCTAGCTATTTCTGCAGCTTATGCAGACAACTTAGGTGATGTATTACCATTATACTATTGACAAGGTATTTGATTTGTTGGATTCATCATATTTATAATTATGTATCCATTTGTTTTCTACAAATTCTTATTTAAACCACATAGCAAGGAAGAAAATATTCCTTCAATGGCAATTTTTGCTTCCCCAGCAAATATGCTTGCAGTAGGTTTTCTAGTTTCATTTAATCCACATAGAAATGCACAATACGGACTTGAACAAACCATACTTAATGATCAATTATTTTTCCAAGTGATATCAATTATTTTGTTTTGCTTCGGAGCTGTATCAGTTGCATTATATTATGCTATCTTAGTTAAGTCTTTAATTTTAAAGAAATATTCAATGACATGAACTTCTTTAACTTTCCCTGCAGCAGTATCTGCAACTGGTACAATTAAGTTTGATGAATATTTCTTTAATAACTCAACAAATGAATATACATATTTAGGTGTCTACTATGTACTATTTATTATTGGATTGTTCTTATTTTTTACTTCATTAGCTCTAGTTGTCTTCTGTAATATCAAATACGCACGTATAATGTATCATATATGAGTAATTGAGTCAGAAACATTACCATCAACTTCTGGTATTACAGCAGTAAAACAACGTAAGTTATTTAAAAAACTACCAGAACATTTCCATCGAAATAATAAAATTAATCATCATTAATTTCCTGTATTCTTATGTACAGTGCAACACAAAAACTCTATGTCTATATTTTTAAGGCATAGAGTTTTAATTTATTTTTAAATTAATTGTAATTTAAAAGAAAAAAAGGCCTAAGCCTTATTTTGCAAATTTACCTAAAACTGTTGCAATACGTTCTTTTGTTGGCTCAACAACAATATAAGTTCCAGCTACGCAAGCATCAGCACCTGCCATGAAGCTTTCTGGGCCTGTTGCAGCGTTGATTCCACCATCAACTTGAATTAGGTAGTCATAACTATTATCGTCTCTTAAATGCTTTAATTCAGCGATTTTGTCTAAAGCTGCTGGCATGAATTTTTGCCCACCTGCTCCAGGTTCAACTGACATAACTAAAACTAATGCTAAGCGATCTAAAAATGGTTTTAAAGCTGCTACAGGTGTAGCTGGTTTAATAGCTAATCCAATTTTTAAATCATGATGGTTATTAGCTAAGAATTCTTCAAAATGTTCTAAATCATCTTCAATAGCTTCATAGTGGAATGTAATGATATCTACAATATCTTTGACTTTCTCTACATAGTCATATGGATTAACAACCATTAAGTGAGCATCCTTAATGTGTGGTTTTCCATTGTGAGCAATATTTGCTATTTCATCAATTTGAATAGCTGTGTTTGGGACAAATTTACCATCCATTACATCATAGTGGATTCATTTAATTCCATTTTCAACAAGTGTATTAGCCATTTGAAGTCTCTTATCAGCTTCAACATTTAATAAACTTGGTGTAACATATTTTTGCATATATTATTTCCTTCCATTTGTAATTTCGTCTAATAATTTAATATAGTTATTATATCTTATTTGAGGTATTAATTTGCTTCCAACTTGTTGTTTTATTGCACAATCTTGCAAACTTTCATTGAGGTGCAAACAATTACGAAACTTACAGTAATTGCTTAGCTTGCGAAATACTTTAAAGCTTTTTGCTAACTCTTCTTTATCCATGTCTAATGTTAGTGAAGAAAAGCCAGGAGTATCAATTAAATAACCATCCTTAAAGTTGATAATAGATACAACTCTAGTAGTATGTTTTCCTCTCCCTAAAGCCTTAGAAATTTCTTGGGTTAAAAAATTATGTTCACCCAGAGCATTTAAAGTAGTGGTCTTGCCTACACCACTTTGCCCCATAAAGACAGAATATTTACCATCAAATAAGTTTTCTAAATGTGGTAAATAATTATCTGGATTAGTATTATCTATTAGCTCGACACGATATTGCATATCTTGATAAAGAGAAGCAATTTCAGCTGCATATTCTGGATTTAAGTCAGTTTTTGTAATAAATAATACTGGGACAATATTTTTGCTTTCTATAATAGCAAAGTACTTATCTACTAGGAATGGTTGAAATTTAGGTTGTTCAATTGACATAAAAACAATCATTTGATCAATATTAGCCACTTTCGGGCGAATAAAACTATTCTTTTGAGGTAATATTTCAGTAATGACACCATTTGTTACAATTACATCATCGCCAACAACTGGGGATTGCTCAAAATATCTAAGCTTACCAGCTGCTGGTATTTGTAGAATTTCAGTACCATTTGACACGGTATAAATGCCTGAAACTATTTTAGTAACTTTATATTTCATTAAATGTACTCCAATACTACTAAGGTGACTGTGACTGCAATAATTAATATTGCAATAAAACATAAAGCAGTTATTAAGAAAGCATTTGAATTAATAATATCTGCTACCTTGCGTTTTTTCTTTAAGGTTTTTGGACTTAATGGTGCTTCAAAACGACGTTCTGGACTTAAACAAGTCTTGAGATCTTGTTGAAATTCATGCACACTTTGGTAACGATCTTCTGGTCTTTTAGCAGTAGCTTTAATTACTACGTTACACATAGCTTGTGGAATGTCAACAAATTCTTTTGGTGAAGGAAAAGTGTTTTTATAATGCATCATAATTGTGTCTTGGTCCCGAGCACCCTCATACGGATATTGTCCTGTGAGCATTTCGAAAAGAACTACCCCCAAGGCATAAATGTCAACAGCCTTAGTTATTGGAGCGCCTTTAATTGTATATTCAGGTGCTGCGTAATATGGACTGCAAACTACAGCATTAACTTTTGTAAGACGTTGAGATTCTGGAGTTAAACTAATACCAAGATCAATAATTTTTACATTATGTGAATCATCAATTATAATATTTTGGCTCTTGATATCACGATGTATAACACCATTATTATGCAGTTCTCCAATACCTTCAGCAATCTTATTGATATAAGTTTTAGCCTTTTTAATATTTAATGATCCATTAGCACGAATTATGTTATACAAAGTATTACCAGAAATGTATTCCATAACATAATATTGTTCAACATTATCTCCGTAATACTCAATAAGCTGTGGAATATGTTTAGAATGGACTTTGCCAAGTAAGCTAGCTTCATCATGAAAACGTTGGTATGCTACCTTATCATAAACATTTGTCATAAGTTTTAGTGCATACTTTTTATTTGGATCCGACTTTAGTAACACTAAAAATACAGTGCCCATTCCACCACTACCTAAGATACCTTTGATTATGTATTTATTGTGAATACGTGAACTTGAAGGAACATTATAATTAGTTGCCATTATTACCTCCTTGTTCAACATCTAATATTACTAATGTCATATTATCTGTAGATTCAGAGACAATAGCTAAATCAAGTACTTCTTTTGCGATTTCTTTTAATGGTTTATCTTGTAAGATAAAATATTCTAGTTCACTTTTTGACATAAAACCATGAATACCATCAGAAGTTAATAAAATCTTTTTAATATTATGAAATCCTTTTGGAGACACCTCAAAAATTTCAATTAGAGTATTATAGTTTGGCAAAATTGCACTTGTCAAATACTTACGCATTTCTGGATTATATTTTTCAATATCTTCACCTTCAGAAATGAGCTGATTTTCAACATTATGATCAATTGTTACTTGAACTAATTCATGTTCCTTAGCAATATAACATCTGCTATCACCTGAATTAAAAATAATAACATTTTGAGTATCATGCAAAATAAGACAACCAACAGCTGTTGTCCCCATAGATTCTTTTCCAACTTGAGTAGTTGATAATTGTTTTAAAATACTTTTTGCTTTATCAAATACTGAAAAGACTCATTGCTTTGCAGTTAGATTATTTTTAACATAAAAATTGTGTATAAACTCTTGTTTAAAAGTGTCTATAACAGTTTGAGCAGCTTCATCGCCAAAAGAATGCCCACCAATCCCATCACACAAAATAGCAAGCGTTGCCTTTTCATTTTGAAAAACACTTGCTCGATCATCATTTTTAGCTCTGATTCCTTGCATGGATTCTAAGTAATAATTAATCTTCAATGCCTAACTCCTTGTGAAGGATGGCACGAATTTCTTCAGCTGCTCTCTCAGGCACATCGTTAATAATTTTGTACTTGAATAGATATGAATCAGCTATTTCTTCTTCAGCCTTCTTCAATCTTTGTTTTAATGTTTCGCTGTTTTCTGAACCACGTTTTAAAATACGTTCACGTAAATCAGAAACAGATGGAGGTGCTAAGAAAATAGTAATTAAGTTATATTTTTCAGCCTCTTTAGAATCTGAAGAGAATTTCTTGATAATTTGCTTTGCACCATTAGTTTCAATTTCTAACATTGGTACTTTATTTTTTGCATGAATTTTGTCTAATTCAGAATAAAGTGTTCCATAATAATTCGATAAATGATATGAGAATTCGATAAATTTACGACTTTTGATTTTGTCTCTAAATCTATCAACATCAATAAAGTGGTAATGGATACCATCTAATTCCCCCTCGCGAGGCAGACGAGTAGTCGCAGAACAAGATAACGATAGGTTTAACTCATCGTATTCAAAAAGCAATCTTTCTACAGTTCCTTTACCAACGCCACTTGGTCCAGTGAAAATAATAATTGGGCTCTTCTTTGTATCCATAATTAAAGTTATTATAACATTATTTTATTTTTATATTGCTATAATTATTTTAATATTTATATTAAAAGAGGTTATATGTTTTACAAGTTTTATAAACCAACAGGAGTGTTTGCAAATAAAACCGTTCGCTCCTTGCAGAGAGAGCTAAAAGCCAAAAGAATAGGCCATATTGGGATACTGGATCCACTGGCAGAAGGGCTCATGATAGTAGCTACTGATTTTGAAACAAAGTTACTGCAGTATGTTGACAATAAAAATAAAAGTTACATTGCTAAAGTTAAATTTGGCTATTTTTCAGATACTTATGATAGTGATGGCAATGTTCAAAAAGCTAATGAGGATCCTATAACTTTAGATCAGTTACATAAAGCTATTGATTATATAAGCCAAACTACTAGTCAAATTCCTCCTATTTATAGTGCTAAAAAGATAAATGGGAAGAAGGCTTATGAGTATGCTCGCAATAATGAAGAAGTTGAGCTTAAACCACAAGCAATCAAGATAGATGAATACAAACTTTTAGATTTTAATCTTCAAACTCAAGAAGCTGAAGTTTCTTTATCAGTTTCAGAAGGGACCTATATTAGAACTATCTTAGTTGATACTGCAGCTTATTTAAACAAACATGCAATTATGACTGGGTTAAAAAGAGTGCAAGTTGGAAATATTAAACTTGATAATTTAAAAGCTAACGAATATGGAACAATCGAAATAGGCAATCTGATTTCATTGCCAATTTTAACTTTAAAAAATGAAAATATTAAAGCTATAGAACATGGAAATTCATTTAAAATAGTAACTGCTGACGGGATGTATTTATTACAAAATCCTGCAAATAATTTAATATGTGCAATTGGGGAAGTAAAAGATAATGTTTTCTGGCCCAAAAAAGTTGCACTTGAAAGGATATAAAATGAAACAGCTAAAAGATTTAATCAAGATTGCTGCCTTTGATGTAGATGGAACAATTTTGCCAAATGGTACCACTACATTTTCGCTTAATACAAGAAAGATTTTTCCACTTCTTAAAATGAATGGAATTACTACTGTAATTTCATCAGCTCGTGAATTTGCAACTATTGGAGACTTTCTTGATCAATTAGAACCTGTAGACTACTTTATTGGAGCAAATGGAGCGTTTATTTTTGATAACAGCAAAAAAGAATTTATCTATAAAAATACCTTAAATCGTGATGAAGTAATCCAAATGTATCATGCTTTTAAAGATAAAGTTGCAGCATTTGCAGTTACTGACTTTAACAAAGTGTTTAAGACACCTGGAATGAATTTAAGTTCATGATTTATACGTCCATTTGTATCAAATTATTATAATTTTGATGAGTCTGAATTAAGCAAGGATGACTTATATGTTATTACATTAAATGTTGATGGTTCAGATGAAATTGCTAAAGAAGTTGAACAATATATTTTAGATCATAATTTAAACATGGAAGTATCTGCTAAATGATCAAGAGGAATTTTTATTGGACCTAAAAATGTATCTAAAAGTCATACTTTAAGCATTTTATGTGATATGTTAGGATACAAAATTGGTGAAAACTTAATTGCATTTGGTGATAGTTCAAATGATTATGAAATGTTACGTGATGCATACTACGGTGTAGCTATGGAAAGAGCAAATGAATGAATTAAATCAGTTGCTAAAGATATTGCGCTTGATTGTGAATATGATGGAGCGTATTTAAAGCTAAAGGAACTTAAATTAATTTAATGGATCAATTAATTGTTTATGAGTTAGAGGACTTTTACTCCCAAGCTGGTGATAATTTTATTCTAGGCTCATTTGAATCATTTCATCTTGGGCATTATCAATTATTTAAGCAAGCTAAATCAAATGGGGGAAGAACAATTCTGGTTTGTTTTAATGCTCAAAAGGGTATGCCAAAATTTAAAGATTCCATTTTTACTGATAATTATGCTAAATATGAACAATTAGCTCGCTTGCCCTTAGATGCTATAGTACAACTTGATTTTAATCAAGTTAAAAATTATGAAGGTATTGAATTTTTAGCTAAACTATCACAAGGAAATTATGTAACTTTTATAGCTGGTGAAGACTTTAAATTTGGTGTGAATGCAACTTATAGGCTAAGTGATTTTAGCACATCTGATTGCGAAAATTTATTTAGAGTGCAAGAGGTTGAATTAATGCAAGATATAGGTACAAAAATTTCAACTTCCAAGTTAAAAGAAGGTTTAGAATTTGGCGATATTGATTTGGTTAATTCCCTGTTAGTTTATGACTATTCTTTTTCAGGTATTTTAAAAAATGATATTATTGAAGTCATTCCAAAAATGGCTAAAATTCACGCAGGTTTATATTGTGCATTATTCCACATAAATGAGCTGGTTTACTATGGCATTTTGCATGTAACAAAAGATGGATTGAGAAAAGTATTTTTGATCGGATACCAACTTAATGATTCGGTGCAAGATACTATTGTGGTTTGTGAGCTAAAACATAAGATTAGAGTTGCTATCTCGAACTTTGATGATAAGATCACTGAAGAAGATATTGTTCTAGCAAAAGATTATTTTGCTCGTAACAAGAGGTAAAATGTTTTTATTTTCTTATATTTTAAGTATAAAAATATTTTATATAAAAGAAAATATCTTATATAATACTTAAAACTATTAATTAAACATAAATTTTAAACTTGGTTGATATAAAAATACCAGCTAGGTTTAAAACATAATAAAGGAGAATATTATGGTTTCAAAAGAAAGAAAAGCAGAATTAGTTAAACAATTCGGAAAAAATGCTAAAGACACAGGGAACACAGCAGTTCAAATTGCTATTTTAACAGAAGACATTGAGTTATTAAAACCTCACTTCTTAAACAACCCTAAAGACAACCACTCAAGAAGAGGGTTCTTAGCTAAAATTTCTCAACGTAAAGTGTTATTAAAACACCTAAAAGAAAATGACTTTGATGAATATAGCAAAGTTATTGAAGCTTTAAACATTCGTAAATAAAGAGTGTTTTAAAAAAACAACAAGTTTTTACTTGTTGTTTTTTCTTATCTAGCTTTTTTAGCATTAAATCTAAAGATGTATGAGAAAGCAATTGAAAGGACTGCAAATGATGAAACATAAACAAATGCAATTCATGGTTCAATTACTTTCCCTACTAAAGCAATGTCATAGTAAGAATGAGCACTTGACATAAAAGGCATTCCTGACATTGCGTAATATCTAATTAAGTTTGTGATTTGTGTGCCTGGTAAAATAGATAGCACATGCTTTAAACTTGTCGGAAATAGTTCAAGTGGTATAAAAGCTCCAATAAAGAATCCTGACATAGAGGAAATCATACCCATTAAAGCTGAATAAATTGCAACATTCTTCACAAAACTAAAGATAAATGTGAAAATTGCTGAATTTAAAATAGCTCCTAAAACAACTATACCGAAGACATTAAATGCTGAAATAAGTGTAAATAATTTAATTGTCCCATTTATTGCCATATAGATAATAAATAATATATAAAGAACAATACAAATTAAGACATTTAAAAGTATGTTAACCATTAAGTAACTAAAACGAATAAGTGAAGGCTTAATTGGTGTGATAGCTAGGTCATTAAAAATTTTCTTTTCAGCATCTTGTACAATAAAGACAGCTAATGATAAAGCAGTTGTGATAGTTGATAAACTCAATAAACCAGTTAGCATTGATGCATCAACAAACTTAGCTTTTTCTAAATCAGAAATAGGTAGTGATGCAACTTGTTGAGAAAATAGATATTTTCCAAATAAAATAAAACAAAATACAGTAATAATTGGCGAAATAAAAGTTGTTAAAATTTTTCTCGGATCTTTAAAGAAGAGTAAAAAGTTTCTTTTGACTAGTCAATGTAGTTGAAACATTTATTTTTCCTCCTTCTTGCCTTTAGTTACATTTAAGAAGACATCATCCATAGAGCCTTTAATTAATTCAAAGTCATTTAAGATTGGGCCATATTTTAAAATAAATGATTGTGCTGCTAGGTTTGAATCAAATTCTACAAAATATCTTTTATTTATATATGATACAACACCACCATTGTCTGTAATTAATTTTTCTAAAACTGAATTTGGCTCTTGATAAATAATAACTTTAGTTTTGCTATATTTATTTTTTAATTCAGCTGGAGTACCTTCAGCTAACTTGCGACCTTTTTGTAGTATGATGGCATAATTACAGAAGTTTGCTTCTTCCATATAGTGAGTAGTTAGAAGAATAGTTAAATGTCTCTCAGCTTGAATTTTCTTTAAAATTGATCAAACTAATTCCCGAGAATTAGGATCGAGTCCAGTAGTCGGTTCATCTAAAAACAATATCTCGGGCTTATGTACAAGTGAACGTGCGATATCAACTCTTCTTCTTTGCCCTCCTGATAGTGATGCATAGCTTTTCTTTAATAAATCTTGTAATTGAAAATCATTAATCACATCTTGAACTAAATTTTCAATCTTAGTATTTTTAAAATATTTTTTATACATTGCTGCTCGTGACATTAAATTATCATAAACTGTGAGTTTATCATCTAAAATAGATTCTTGAAATACAATTCCTATCTTGCGATTAATTTCATGAGCATTAGAGCTATCCAGATCATAACCATCAACAAGAATTTGACCTGAATCTTTGCTAATGATTCCCAAAATAATGCTTAATGTAGTAGTTTTACCAGCACCATTTAGTCCTAAAAATCCAAATAATTCTCCCTTTTTAACCTTAAAACTTAAATCGTCTAAAGCCTTATTCTTTTTAAAGGATTTATTTAAATTCTTAATTTCTAATGTGTATTCATTTGATTCCATAAAATATTTGCTCCTTTTGTATAAATTTTAATATTAAAGCAAAAATTTTTAACATATTTTTGAAAAAAATAGTTAATTATTAAATGAGTGCATGATTTAAAATATCTTAGCGGAATGAAACGAGCAAAAAAGTCTTAAGATAATGAAATTAATAACATTATCTTAGCTTAATTATTTCCTTAGTATAAGATACTACTTTCTATTTTTAGCATTATATTAAACTTATTTTTATAAAAAATTAGCAATTGAAGTAAAAATATGCTAAAATATAAAACATTATGGAAAAAGATTATTACAAAATACTTGGAGTAGAAAAAACAGCTACTGAAAAAGAAATTAAAACAGCATACAGAAAGCTTGCTATGCAATACCATCCTGACAAACTTAAAGATGGAACTGGTGATGAAAAAATGAAAGAATTAAACGAAGCTTATCAAATTCTTTCTGATCCTGAAAAAAGAAAAATATATGATATGCATGGTGCAGATGCAGCCAATGGTAAAGGATATGCAGGAGCGAATGGATTCAATGGTCAATATCAATCAGGTGGATTTAATGCTGGTGATTTTCAAGATATTTTTGAAAACATTTTTGGTGGCTTTGGTGGTGGAAGAAGAAGCAGAGCTTCTTCCTACACAATGAAACAAAAAGGAGACAATTATAATTCAGTGTTAAATGTTTCATTCATGGATGCAATTCATGGAACAACATTAAAACAAAAGCTTGATAAATGAGATTTATGCTTACATTGTGGTGGAAGTGGTGCTGAAAGTGCAAGTGATATCACAACATGTAATGACTGTAAGGGACAAGGCTACACAACAAAAGTTGTAAATGGTTTCTTCGGGCAACAAATGGTTCAAGAACCATGTCGTTCATGTTCAGGAACCGGAAAAATAATTAAAAATAAATGTACTCACTGCCGTGGGGAAAAATACTTAAAAGTTCAAAAGACTGTTACAATAAAAGTTCCTGAGGGCGCTGATTCTGGATTAACATTAAAACTTGCTGGATATGGTGCTCCCGGAACTAATGGTGGAGAACCTGGCGATATGATGATTCATGTTCAAGTAAAAGAACACCCATATTATCACAGAGAAGGACTTGATCTAGAACTAGATTTTCCAGTTTCATTTATTGATATAATGCTTGAAAATAGTGCGAAAGTTCCAACTCCTTGAGGAGATGTCTCAATCAAACTGAAAAAGAGCTACACTGATGAGAAAACTATTAAAATTCCTCAAAAAGGTGTTAGATATAAAGGATCACAAGGTGATTTACGCCTTAATTTAAGAGTTATAATTCCGGATCTTGATCGTAAGGATCGCAAAGCTATAGTAGAAACTATTGCTAATGTAAATGATACTTCAAATGAAAAATTTGTAAACAAAGTAAATATGGCTTAAAATAATACAAAAAATAGAGGATAGCCTCTATTTTTTCTTTATATCTTTTCATAAATAAGGAAATTCTTTTGGTGTTGAACGATGTTTTTTAATTGTAAGAATGAAATTATCGCGTTTCACATCAGGCTTAATGAATTCTTTTAAATCTATGGTGTAGTCGAGTTTGCTTAAAATTTCACTAGCTTCTTTTAATTCATCATGAACTTTTATTCCTTTTAGAAGTGCCATATTACCTTTAACTTTTACTAAATGGAATGAAGACATTAATAGCGCTCTAACGTCAGCTACAGCACGAGCTGTAACAAGGTCAAATAAATTCTTCTGTTCTTGTTCTTCTGAACGCATTTTTAAGACTGTGACATAGTCTTGTAAATTAAGTTTGCTGATTACTTCATTTAAAAAGTTAACTCTTTTTCCAATTGGTTCATAGATAGTTACATGATTATCAGGTTTAGTAAGAACATAAGGTATTGATGGAAAACCAGCTCCTGCACCAATATCTAAAATTTGTCCATTATGTAGCCCTTTAGTAATTTCTTCCATAAAATAAAGTGATTCTAAGATTCCTTCTTCTCACAAGCGATCTCCTGTAAACCCAGTTAGATTCATAACTTTATTTTTTTCTTCAATTAAATTTACATATTGCTCAAACAATGTAAATTCCCAACCATGTTCATTACATAATTGTTGGACTTTTTCTTTTTTAGTCATTTTGTCCATATTTATTTATTTCTTCTTTCATTTGTTGATATACACTAGTAATTGAACTGCCTTCTAGTGTTGCATTAATTACTCTTCCTAAAAAGTCTCCAAGTGAAACAATTTCTAGCTTAGTGTATTTTTCAACTAATTCAGCATTGTCAATACTATCAGTAACTATAACTTTTTCTATATTAGGATTATTTTCAAACACATCAAATCCTTTAGTGAAAATACCATGAGTTGCCATAACAATGATACGTTTAGCACCATGTTCTTTTAAAGTATCTGCTGCTTTAATGATTGTACCACCGGTATCTATGATATCATCAACAATAACAGCATTTTGACCTTCTATGTTACCAATAATTCCCATAACTTCTGTTTGGTTAACACCAGTACGTCTTTTGTCAATAATACAAATTTTTACTGTATTTGCAATTAGTTCAGCAAGTTTTCTTGCTCTAACTGTTCCACCATGGTCTGGAGAAACAACTGTAAAGGATGTATTGAGCTTTTTAAGAGCCATGGCAAGAGGATATTGACCCCTTAAGTCATCAACTGGTATATCAAAGAACCCTTGAATAGAAGGGTTGTGCAAGTCGACACAAGTTAATTTTGTAACACCAGCAGTTTGTAATAAGTCAGCTACTAGTTTAGCTCCAATTGGTTGTCTTCCACTGACTTTTCTATCTTGACGTGCATATCCGTAGTAACTTAAACAAACATTAATAGTTCTAGCACTAGCACGTTTAAGTGAATCAATAAATAATAATAATTCCATTATATTGTCATTTACAGGACGTGATGTGCTAGCAATAATAAAAACATCTTTGTCTCTAACAGTGTCAGCAGCCCCAATCATAACTTCTCCGTCAGCATAAACTGTACGGTTAATTTCAGATAGTGGAATTTCGATTAGATCTGAAATTGTTTGTGCTAATTTTTGGGCATTTTTCATTCCAAAAATAACAGTTTCTTTTTTGTTCATTTAAAACCTCTTTAATTTAATTCACTTGAATTTTACAGTTTTTTTCAGGCTATTTTTTAAATAAATCAAAAATCCAGTCAAAACTAACTGGATGATGTTATTTGATGTATCTTAAAATTTTCAGTAATGATTTCTTATCTTTCCAATTGAGTTTGGTAAAGATAAATAATAAGTATCTTCTAATTTTATGATTATGTAAAAGCTTACGTTTGAGACTAGAGATAAATTGTTGATAGTCCTTACTACATAAGATCTCTTTAAAAACAACTTTAATAGTAGAGTTAATAAATGTTAAAGCTTTTAATAAGTTTTCATCAGTCAGCATCAGGTGTAAAACATTTTCAAATAGCTCATTAAATTCTATGCTAGTAATTTTATCATTTGTGCTATTGAGTACTCATTTATTAGTCAAGGTAAATGTGATTTTCTTTAAAGGTTTTTGTGCAAATCATAATCTTATTCATTTTAAAATATATCATGATAAATCTGTGTATAAACGCATATAGTGTTTATTGCTAGAACTATTAGTTAATACATACAGTAATTTATCATATGATGTTAATTGATTACTGTGTCTTATTAGTTGCTCTAGCACAATCAGAATCAAGGTTGGAATATCATTGGTAAATACATTAATTTGTGGTTCTTCTTTTAATTCTTTTTTCAATTGAGCTATTTCTGCTTCATAATTTCAATTAAATTCTTTGGATGTTGAAATAGCTAAGTTAGATATTAGGTTAATTACTTTTGGAGAAATATAGGTGGCCAG
This sequence comes from Mycoplasma milvi, assembly GCF_048284715.1. Taxonomy (NCBI): domain Bacteria; kingdom Bacillati; phylum Mycoplasmatota; class Mollicutes; order Mycoplasmatales; family Mycoplasmataceae; genus Mycoplasma; species Mycoplasma milvi. The sequence continues at coordinate 43,639 of NZ_JBLWAH010000004.1, forward strand.
GTTATAAATAATAACCTTATTAATTTTAATAAATTGTTCCTTATCATACTGTACTAGACTTGAATTAAGCAATGTATAAATGACTTTGAGAATTAAATTTTTATTTCTAAAAATGCTAAAAACAACTTTTAATATATCATCACTAGTAATGGTTTGTGTATGAATTAAATTATCTAAGCCTTCTTGCAGATTATTAAGTGCATCAGAGAGTAGGTCTGATTTAATTCCCGATTGCATAATTTGATTAATTAAACTATCTATATTTGTATATTGTTCAATATATTTAATTAGTAGTTTATCAGGATCTAATTTAGCGTATAAATCAGTATTAAATATGTTACGTGAAATTTTAGTTGAGCTAGCTAGGATTCAACCTGTAAATTGAGATAGACGTAAAGGATAATTTTTATAATTTCTACGTGGAATCATGTTTTTATCAAACTCATTAATATTGTCTAAATAATCCTGTGTGCTAGGTCCAAAAATATCTAATAAGTTAGGATATTGTTCAAGTTGATATTGGTAAAATCTATAATCTGATAGCCAATAAGTTTTATTAAAGTCATATTCCGTTAAATTGTGAATTGTCACTTGTTGTGTAGATAGTTTAATGTACAAATCCATAGCCATCTTTTTATAAGCAATATAAGTTGGGTGAATGTCATAATAGATAGCACTCATTTGACTAGCATGCGCATGTCAATAATCATTATTATAAAGTGAAACATAGTTAAGTCCTGAGCGATAGCTAATTGTCTTTAAGTTATTATTTAAAAGCCCAATTAGACTTTCAAGCACGTTAGTCCCTGAAGAGGAAATATTATCAAGCTTAAAGATATGTTCTTGTAGAGCGTTTTGTAGCATTAGAAATGGTACAGGATAAGCAATAATGTTAATATTTGCATCTGAAGCTGCTAATTCTTTGATGCGGTTGATAAATTCTTGTAGCGAATTTGTTGCTATATCCATAATGCTATCATAGCCATCTTTTAAATAATTGCTAAAGAGTTCATATCCATCTTGAGACTCAATACTATCTAAGAGTTCTTGAGTTTTGTTATTAAAAATGTATCAAAATACTAAATAAAAGAAGTCCATAGCTCCTATTGTAATGGTAATTAAATTAGCTTGCTTAATGTCTAAAAGAACTTGCTTATGGGAATATCCTTCTCTTTCGAGTGCATCTTGAACAATATTATTTGGTTCAATTTTACTTTCATCATCTTCTAAATATTTTATTCAATCTGTAATACTGGTACCTGAAACTGCATAATTTGCAAAATGTACTAAATTATTTGTTTTAGCCAATATTTCAGCAAAATATGATCCAAGTGAGCAACCATTAACAACTTTACCATCAACAAATTGTCCCGGGTAATCTTTATCAATAAAACCATCAAATCCTGCTGAAATTGAATCACCTAATGCAACATAACGTATAGGCTTATCAAGTGATATAACATTAGGCGAATGTTGTTTAGTTAGTTCATTTATATCTAGCTCCAAGCCATTTAAGTATTTGTAACTTATTTCACTACGGAGTTGGATTTTGTCACTTTCGATCTTGTTAGAAAGGACTTTTCCCATCATTCCTAATAATCTAGCTATTAAATCTTTTTTGTTCATTTTTATTCCTTAGTTAAATTATACAAAAAGTAGCCCATAAGGCCACTTTGCAATTTATTTTTTCAATAGTGAGAAATAAGATTTATTTTGTCATCACCAAGAGTATGTAGTTAATGCATAAGATTTATATCAATTCAAAAACAGAGATACATAAAATCCAAACATTATTAAAATACAAATTAAATAAAAAAGTTCACATATTTAAACATCAGCAGCCAAAAAAGCTTGAAACTCTCGACAAAAGAAACAAAACATTTTTGAACAATTTAAAAATATATTGGAAAAATGAATGAATTATCATTAATATTGAACATGATGGGAGAAATATAAAGAACAATACAAGAAATTTTAATTAGTTACAAAGTATTGTTCTCAAGTAAAAAGTGACATTTATATTGAATAAATATCACTTTTTACTTGTCTAAAAGAGTGGTAAATTGCGTTTTTATCCTACAGTATTTAATAAAGAAAAAGTCCTTATTTTTCAGTATTTACGAGGTCAACAATTTTCTTAGCTGCAATAGCACCATCACTTGCAGCTGTTACAATTTGACGTATTTCCTTAACTCTAATATCTCCAGCAGCAAAGATGCCAGGAACTTTAGTTTGCATGTTTTCATCAGTTATAATAAAACCTTTAGAATCAAGAATGTCTAAATCTTGTAAAAATCAGGCAGTAGATTCCATACCAATGTATGGGAAGAAAGAAGAAATTTTAATTTCTTGTTCATTTCCATCCTCGTCCTTGATAAGAGCACTTTCTACTGTATCTTCTCCTCTAAGCTCAAGTACTTGTGAGAAACGATGAATTTTAACATTAGGTAATTTATATAAGTCTTGCACAAGACGTCTTTCAGCTGTAAAGTCGCCACCTTTTATTACTAAGTGTACTTCTGAAGCTATGCTTGAAAGATAAGCTGATTCTTCAACAGCTGAGTTTCCAGCCCCCAGTACCATAGTTGGATTTTTTCCAAATAATGGACCATCACAGATGGCACAAAAGCTAACACCTCTATTCATAAATTTATCTATGTTCTTAATAAAGGTTGGTACCTTATTTTTCATGCCGGTAGCAATTAAGATAGTTTTAGCTTGTATCATTTGTCCACTAGCTAGATAAATTTCTTTGTGAGTAGTATCTATGTTTTTAACTTCTACTACATCGCCATAGATGTATTTAGCTCCATATTTTTGTGAGTGATCAAAGAATTCTTGAGCTAATTGTCATCCTTCTATCATTTCTGTACCTATTCAGTTTTCAACCTTGCTTGTGGCAGAAAGCTTCCCACCTGGGGTGCTTTTTTCAACAAAAGCCACAGAAAGGTTTGCTCTAGAGGCGTATAGAGCTGCATTTAAACCAGCAGGTCCGCCTCCAATAATTACTAAATCATATGATTCATTCATATATACTCCTTTTTTGTTTCTTATAAAAAAAGCATTTAAATAAATGCGTTTTTATTTATTAACTAATTTTGTTTTTAATTGACATACTAAGTATTTAAAGCTTGTTCTATATACATAATTGTTATATTGTTCTTTATTTTTAATTTCATATGTTCATTTATATTTAGCAAAAGTTTTATTGTATTTAACTAAACTGAAGAATTGGAAGTAGATAAATAGAATTACCCCTAAAATAATAAATACTAATGCTACATATGAGTAAAGATTATATGATTCTTCTCTTAAAGGTTCCATAGCTGCACGAGTTACACCATATCATAATAAGTATAATGCCCCAGTTGCCCCAGGTTTAAAGACACCAAAATAGTTAAATACCCAACAAAGAAGAATATAACCAACTAAGTTAGCTAATCCTTCATATAAGAAGAGTGGATATCTGTAAGCTCCTTCAAGTCCTAGTGCATCAGTTGTAGCGTCTGAAATATACATGTTTGAGGCAAAAGTAGAACCTAAAGATGTTACGCTATAACCACTTCAGTCAATTCTTCCATAAACTTCGTGGTTAGCATAGTTACCAAAACGACCAACAAATTGCCCGACTAAAACAGCAGGTAGAATGTAGCTAAAAGCTTTTCTTAAATCAACATATTGGCGTTTTGTATATAAGTAAGCAATATCTAGAAGAGCAGCTAGAATAACTCCCCCTTGAATACTTAGGCCCCCTTCTCAAATAGCATATCAATGCGAGTTAGGGAAGGGATTACTTGGATCATAAATTAAACGTTCAATAATGAATCCAAGACGTCCTCCAAAGATTCCAGCAGGAACTGTGATGATGATAACTACAAATAAGATATTTAAATCTCATTGTTCTTTATACCAATAAAATAATACTGTAAGGATAGCAAATAAAAATCCAAACATTATCATTAAAGAATACAGGTGCATTTGATAAGAACCTATGTTAAATAAGATTGTAGGGGTTCCTTCTCTGATTGCAGCTGTAGGTAAAAATGAAGGTAAATTACTATTCATTATTCTCCTTTTCTGCTCTTTCATATAACATGTCAACTACGTTCATACCAGCATTTCTAGCTAAATATGTATTGACAGCAGCTTTAATTAGGGAAGCAGCTGAGCCACCTTCTTTAATTGGAATTTGCATTTTCTTAATTGATCTACCAAAGATTGGATATTCTAAATAATCTGTACCTAAGCGATCAAAGTCATTTTTGCCTTCTTGACGCACTAATTCAATAACTAAATCAATAATTGAAGATTTAGCTACTGAAGATACTCCATATAGTTGGGTTATATCAACTAGACCAATCCCTCTAATTTCAAGGAAGTTACGAGTCATTTCTGGTGAAGAACCAATAAAAATGTTACCATTGTCTTTAATTAACACAGCATCATCTGAAATAAGCACACTACCTTGTTGTACTAATTGTAATGCAGCTTCTGATTTTCCAATCCCAGATTCACCAGTGATAAGAACCCCAGTACCACCGATTAGAACTAATGTTCCATGTACTTGTGTAACTTCACCGAAATAATTATTTAAATATGAACCAATGTTGGTTGAAATATATGAAGTTGACATGCGAGCCAATGCCACAGGTATTTTGTATTTGTTTGCAACATCTATTACTCAGTTAATAGCTGGCTTGTTAAATCCCTTTGAAAGAATGACAATAGGTGGCTTGCGAGAAAATACTCATTCTAATGATTCATAAGACTTGGTCTTGCCTATCAAACTAAATCAAGTTGATTCCGCTGTACCTCAAGCAATAACGTTCTTAGAAATACGATCATTTTCAAAGTGTTCTGCTAATTCTAAACCAACACGTTTAATTGCTGGTAAATAAATATCATTATATTCAAGTTCGACATCTTTGCCATTAACTATATTTAGGCCAAAAAACTCAATAATTTTTTTGACGTTCATTTTCTTTTTATCTTTACTCATAAACTTCCTTAAATAAAATCTATTAAATTATATATAGTTATTATCTTATTTTTAATAAGATAATTAATTTTTTAAAATTTTAGCTAAGAATTCTCCAGTATAGCTTTTTGGACTTTGAGCAACTTGTTCTGGTGTACCTTGAGCAACAACTTGTCCTCCATGAATTCCACCATCTGGACCTAGGTCGATTAAATAGTCGCAAGATTTGATTACATCTAAATTATGTTCAATAACAACTACTGTATCACCATTATCCACAATTCGATTTAAAATAGTGATTAATTTTTTAACATCATGTGTATGCAAACCAGTTGTTGGTTCATCAAGCACGTAGACAGTCTTACCTGTAGGTTTCTTTTGTAAATAAGTCGCTAGTTTAACTCTTTGTGCCTCTCCTCCACTTAATGTGGTTGACATTTGCCCAAGTTGAATATATCCAAGCCCGACATCAATTAAGATTTGTAATTTTTCGGTGATTTTTGTCTTGTGCTTAAAGAATTCAAAGGCTTCTTCAACAGACATATCTAAAATTTGTGAAATGTTTTTATTATGATATTTAATTTCAAGAGTTTCACGATTATATCTTTTACCATCACATTGATCACATGGTACAAAAACGTCTGGTAGAAAGTGCATTTCGATTTTAATGAATCCATCACCACTACATTTTTCACATCTTCCGCCTGGCACATTAAAACTGAAACGTGATTTAGTATAACCACGTGCCCGAGATTCTTCAATATTTTCGAAAATGTCACGAATATCATCAAAAACACCAGTATATGTAGCTGGATTTGATCTTGGGGTTCTTCCGATTGGAGATTGATTTACAGCTATAACTTTATCAATATTACTTAAACCTTGAATTGAACTAAATTTAGCTTTTTTATGATTAATTCCATCCAGTAGGCCTAAAGAATATTGAATACCACGAACAAAGATTTCATTTATTAGTGTACTTTTACCAGAACCAGAAACTCCAGTAATTCCAACTAGCATACCTAGAGGTATAGTAACATCAATATTTTTTAAGTTATTTTCTCTAGCCCCTTTAATTGTAATTTCAGTTTTATTGCCTTTTCTACGACTAAGTGGTACTGGGATATTTCATTCATGAGATAGGTATTTTCCGGTAATTGAATTAGGATTTGAAATAATATCTTCCAAATGTCCTTGAGCAACAACTTGTCCACCATGAATTCCGGCTTCAGGACCAATATCAACAATATAATCAGCTGAATACATTGTGTCTTCATCATGTTCAACCACAATTAGTGTGTTACCAATATCAACCATTTTTCTAAGTGTATTAATAAGCTTTAAATTATCTTTTTGGTGTAGACCAATAGAAGGCTCATCTAGCACATATAATACTCCTGTTAAGTTGGAACCTATTTGAGTTGCTAGTCTAATTCTTTGTGCTTCTCCTCCACTTAGTGTTTCAGCACTACGGTTAAGAGTTAAATAATCCAATCCTACGTTTTTTAAGAATGAAAGACGATCAATTAGTTCTTTTGTAATGAGGTTTGAAATTTGTATTTCTTGTTCACTTAATTTACCTACTAAACTTTGAACGCTTTCTAAACATTGTTCAACTGACATTAATGTATATTCGTAAATATTTTTATTATCAATACGTACAGCTCTTGCTGCTTGGTTTAAACGAGAACCTGAACAAACTGAACAAGTGAAAGAACCCATGTATTTATTTAAATAATCACGTCTACGATCTGAAGAAGTTTCATAGTAAAGTTTTTCAATTTTAGTAACTATACCTTCAATTTGACGATCACGGCGAATTATGTTGTTTGAAGATGATTTTAAGGCATAAGCAATTGGTTCAGTTGAACCATACATAATAATGTCACGTTCTTGTTGTGTTAATTCATCAATTGGAGTATTTTTATCTATGTGATAGTGTAATAAGAGTTGGTCAAATTCTTGTCATTCTAAATTTGCTGTATTAATAGTGTTTTCAAAGTATTTAATGGCGCCTTCATTAATTGTTCTTCAAGGTTCAGGAACTATAGCATCAAAGTCTGCTTTAAACTCTAAACCTAGGCCCTTACAGTTTTCACACATTCCGTAAGGAGCGTTGAAAGAAAACAATCTAGTTTCAATTTTAGGCATGTTAAAGTCTTTATATATACATGAGTGTGTTTTTGAAAATGAATAAATTTTATTATTTTCTACATCTTCAATTTTGATTAATCCATTTGAATGTTCTGCTGCTATGTCAATAGCTTCAGCAATTCTGACATAATTTTCTTCATTAAGCACAACACGAGTTATAACTAAATCAATATCATGCTTATTATTTTTTGCAAGTTCAATTTGATCATCTAGTAAATAAAATTGACCATCAATTTTAACTCTAATAAAACCATCTTTGTGTAACTTTTCAAGCAAGTTAGCATGGGTTCCTTTTTCGCCCTCAACTAGTGGGGCATAAATAATTAGCTTTGAGTTTTCAGGCAATTGATAAATTGAATTTAATATATCTTTTGTAGTTTGAGAATTAATTTCAATATTATGATTTGGACAAAATGGTTTACCAATACGAGCAAATAGTAATCTGAAATAGTCATAAATTTCAGTTACAGTTCCAACTGTAGATCTTGGATTATTATGTACAGTTTTTTGTTCAATTGAAATAGAAGGAGAAAGTCCTTCGATTTTATCTACATCTGGTTTTTTAGTTCCTCCCAAAAACATACGAGCATATGATGAAAGAGAGTCAACATATCTACGACGCCCTTCTTCATAAATAGTATTAAAAGCTAATGAACTTTTACCACTACCACTTAGTCCTGTAAATACTATTAGTTGATTTTTAGGAATAGTTAAATTTACGTTTTTTAAGTTATTTTCTCTAGCCCCTTGAATAATTAATTTATCTTCTTTACTCATTTTGTTCCTCCTCAATTTTATGTTTTTCATCTACTTGCAATTCAAGCAAGATATCACGCAATTCAATAGCACGTTCATAATCTAATTCTTTTGCAGCTTGTTCCATTTGCTTGCGAATTTCATCAATAGCTTGTTGTTTTTCTTTTTTACTTACTCGTCCCTTAGCTTGGCTCTTAGTTATAATAGCTTCAATTGCGTTGCTGATATCATGACCTTGAATAGGTTCGGGAATAGGCTTAATAATTGTTTTAGGTGTAATATTGTGTATCTTATTGTATTCTAGTTGCATTGTACGCTTTTCTAAGTTATCTTCAATGCACTTTTGCATACTTGGAGTAATTTTATCTGCGTAGAAAATAGCTTGTCCATTGACGTTTCTTGCTGCCCGTCCAGTGATTTGGATTAAGCTTTCTGCATTACGCATAAATCCTTCTTTATCGGCATCTAAAACAAGAACTTTAGAAACTTCTGGAATATCCATACCTTCACGCAATAGGTTGATAGCAACAACCACTTCGTAAGTACCTTTACGAAGTTTTCTTAAAATTTCATTTCTGACAAATGTATTAAAATCTGAGTGTAAGTAAGCAGACTTAATGCCTTTTTCAAGTAAGTAAGCTGATAAGGTTTCAGCTTGCTTCTTAGATCAGGTAAGAATCAATGTACGTGAATTAGTTTCTCTTTGTTTAATTAAAGTGTCATAAATGTCTTCAATTTGATTGTGAGTAGGCTTTACAATAATTTCAGGGTCAACTAGCCCAGTTGGACGAACAAAGAGTTTAGCTACTTTACCTTCAGATTTATTTAATTCATAATCTCTAGGTGTGGCCGAAATATAAATTTTATAAAAATCAAAATTATCTTCTCATTCTTCAAAATTGAGAGGTCTGTTTTCTAGGGCTGAAGGTAATCTAAAACCATAATTTACAAGGTTTTCTTTTCTGCTTCGATCTCCAGCATACATACCACCAACTTGTGGGACTAATTTGTGTGACTCATCAATAAACATTAATGCATCCTTAGGGAAATAGTCTAGTATGGTATAAGGTCTTTGACCAAAATCCCTACCATCTAGGTACATTGAGTAGTTTTCAATGCCCTTACAGATCCCAAATTCTTTCATATCATCCATGTCATTTTGAATTCTTTGAGATAGGCGAGAAGCTTCTAATATTTTGCCCTCCTTTTGGAATTGGGCAATACTTTTTTCTAATTCTGCTTGAATTTTAGGAATAATTACATCATAAATTGAATTTTCTGTTGCATAAGCATTACCGGGTGAAAGTACATAAATCTTAGGTTTTTGTTGTACTTCTTTTGTTAGTGGATCCACAACAGCTATTTCTTCAATTTCATCACCAAAGAAGGTTATTCTAACAGTTATTTCTTCATTATCAGCAGGGCGCACAAAAATAGCATCACCTTTAACAGTGAAGTCACCGGCTTCCTGAACAGTATCATTTCTATCATATTTAATCTGAATTAGTTTATTAATAAAATCCTTAATAGAAATAGGCTGGTGTATGTAGAATCTAAAGAAAGAATCCTTATAGACTTCTGGATTAAGAGCACCATAAATAGCACTAACACTAGCCACAATAATTACATCTTTTCTAGTAAGCAATGAATTAATAGCACTGAGACGAAGAATTTCGATTTGTTCATTCGTTTTTGAGTCTTTATCAATATAAACATCAGTTGCAGGAATATATGCTTCTGGTCTATAGTAATCAAAATATGAAATAAAATACTCTACAGCATTTTCAGGAAAGAAACTTTTTAGCTCACTATATAGCTGTGAAGCTAGTGTTTTTGTATGTGATAAAACAATAACTGGGCGATCAAATTCTTTGATTACATTAGCTATTGTAAAAGTTTTTCCAGAACCCGTTACCCCTTGAAGCACTTGTTCACGGTCATGATGCTTAATTCCATCAACAAGTTGTTTAATTGCCTTAGGTTGATCACCTGTTGGCTGATAATTTGCATGTAATTTAAATATTCCCATAATTCTTTATATTATATTCTTTTATCTTATTTCTCAAAATTATAAAAAGTCAAATATTACCTAGTAAATATAGCAATATTTGACTTTTTTATAAATTTTAGTATAAATTTTGCCTAATTAAATAGTCAATTCCTTCAGAAGTTATCCGTCTGCCTTTGGAACTTTTTTCAACTAATTTTAACAATAGTAAAGGAGGTTCAATTTCATTTACTATGCTTTCCTTAGTATGTAAAAGTAAGCCTGTAATTGTATCTAAAGCAACATATTTCTCTTCAAATCCTTCTTTAAGTACTTCTAAGTACTCAATATGGTCTTTAGTTAACCCAAACTCATAAAGATCAAGATATTTAAAGGTTTTCTTAACTATTCTTTTATTAATTAGACCTTTATTATGTGCTAAAGCAAAATCATTTATTCGTTCAAGTAAGTGATTAGCAAGTCGAGGCGTACTGCGCGAGTAACTTGCAACAATTTTTAAAATATCATCTGTTACATCAATGGCTAGTTTATTTTTAGATATGCTTAGGATTTTAAAGATATCTTCAGGAGTATAGTTAACAATTCTACCAACAAAACCGAAGCGATCTTTAAGTGGTTGAGAGATTTCATTTAATTTAGTTGTAGCGCCAATTAATGTAAAGGGTTTAATTCTCATTCTTACTGCGCGCGAGTTGCCATCTGCACCTACTATTAAGTCAAAAACAAAATCTTCCATTGCACCATATAAGAATTCAATAACATTTTTATTTATACTATGAATCTCATCAATGAATACAACATCACCTTCGTTAATGACTGAAAGCACACTGATTAAGTCAGCTTTCTTTTCAATATTAGCACCTTGAATATAGTGAATACGAGATTGGTTTTCTTTTGCAATCAAGGTTGCTAATGTAGTTTTACCCATCCCGGTTGATCCATAAAGTAATATATGATCTAGAATTTTGTTTTGAATTTTAGCACTTCGCATCATAGCTTGAAGTGTTTTGACTAATTTATGTTGCCCAATAAATTCACTAAATTTATTAGGCCTCAAGTCTAGATACGTCATTGCTTTCGTTAGCTATGAGTTTAATGCTTTCTTCAATCATATTATCTATGTTATCTGTGAATTTAAGTTTTTTCATTGCTAAATCAATTTGACTCTTTTGGAAGCCTAATTGTTGTAATGTCTTATTTAATTCTTCACGTAGTTGTGATTTTTCAGCTTTCTTGTTATCTGCATTTGAAATGATTTTTGATCATTTTTCAGATAATTGCACACAGATTAGATTTGCTAGTTTTTCGTTAATAAATTGAATAGAAGCCAATTCTTGATAATTGCTGTGTGCAATTAAACGAGCAATGTATTCTCAACCTTTGTCAAGTAAAATCATTGCAATCTTAGGCCCGATCTTTTCAACAGATACTAAGTCAATGAACAATAAACGTTCTTTAAAATCTTTAAATGCATATGTGCATTCATTATATTCTGTTTTATGTTCATATAAATAGATTTTAGCTTTTTGTCCAACTTCATATCTAGACTCGTCAGCTACAGTCATTAGATATCCTTCTGAACGTGATTCCAGTATGATGTTATTCTTGTTTTTATAAACAATTTCTCCAATAATATATAGTTTCATTATTTACCTTTCTTTTTATCTCTCATTATTTAAATTATTTTTAAGGTGAAAAGAACTAAAAGTAAACAAAAAAGCACTATTTCCAGTGCTTTAATTATTTATAAGAATGATTAATTAATAAAAAGTTATTATTTATTTCTGTCGTTTAATGCAACATAGCCTTCAACTTTTTTACCTTTGTAAAATCCACAAAATTGACATACAACATGTTGTTCAATTTTTTGACTGCAGTTTTTGCAAGATACAAGGTTAGGTGTATCTAAAGCTGAGTGAGTGTTTCTTTTGTGTTTACGTTGTTTAGACGTTTTACGTTTTGGAACAATAGCCATTTTACCCCCTTTGAAGTATGTATTAATTAATAAGCTAATTTATTATATTATAAAAATTAAAATTTAAAAATATTTAATTAGTAAAAATAGTTATTAATTTTGTAAAAATATCATACTTATTTTAAGTAATCTAATTATAATTTATTTGTGAAAAAAAATAAGAAAAATCGTGTAGGAATAATTGCAGAATATAATCCATTTCATAATGGACATATTTATCAAATTAATTGAATCAAAAATAACATTCCAAATGCCTATATTATAGTGGCTATGTCAAATAAATTTACTCAAAGAGGAGAAATTACTTGCGCTAGTTTTAGCTCACGTAAAAAAGCTGCAAAAGCTTTTGGAGTAAATAAAGTTGTGAAGATGGAAGATAAAGATGTAATTCAAGCAGCACATATTTTTGCTCAATCAGGTGTTAAATTATTGGCAAAACAAAAGATTGATTATTTAGTTTTCGGATCAGAAACCAATGATGTTGAAAGATTAATTAGTATTGCTAAAGCAATTAAGTCAAATCGACCTGAATATAATACTTTAGTAAAAAAATATTTAAAATCAGGTGGTAATAGTTATCCAAAAGCAAACAACTTAGCAATTCAGGAACTAATGGGTCAAAATATACAAATGCCAAATGATATTCTTGGACTTGAATATGTTAAAACTATTATTGATAACGATTTTCCAATTCAACCTATTAGCATGGAGAGAACAATAGAATTTCATGCGCAAGAGGTAAGATCATCGTTTGCTAGTGCTTCTAAAATTAGAGAGATGCTCAAGCAACATGAAGATATTTCAGCTTATACTCCAATGCAGTTAGTTTATGACTCGAAAAGAGATATTTCAGTTACTTATCCTAAATTTAAAAAAATAATAAAAAATCAAACAGCAAGTAAATTAGCTCAATATAAACTTGTAGATGAAGGCATTGAAAATCTGTTTAAAAAACAAGTGGAATTAAATAATAACTATTACAGTTTTATTGATGCCTGCATTTCAAAAAGATATACTAGAAGCAGAATTCAACGAACTTATCTGAATATTTTACTTAAGATAAAAAAATAACGAGAACATAGAGTTCTCGCTTCAAATTATTTAATTTTATTTCATTTATATCCATAAGAATGAACCTCCTTATGGATTTTTTTTCACATGATTTTAATGTGCTGTCTAATATTTTGATATCTAAAGCTGAATTTGAATTCAGAGTCGCTAGTGCTAATATACTTATAGGTATTAGCTTTAAAACAATAAGTTACTATTTTTGATAAATTACCTGGTCGATTATAATGTAATATATCATTACGCTTATAAAGAGTTGAAATGAAATAACTATTTATATTATCTTGCAATAATAGATAGTCAAATAAGTTTACTTTTCATTCATCTTCTTTATTTTCAAATGCAAAATAATAACAATAATTTTTTGAAGAGACAGAGAGATTTTCAAGAATTATACGTACTTGAGTATCTTTATAAGATAAAGATCCAGTTCGTGTTGATAAAAACTTATTTGCGTTAAACACCACATTTAAATTTTTCTTATATAATGACTCAATATTTTTTATGATTTCGCTAAATTGAGGTGCTAAAACTACATCAGCATAAACTTCTAATGGTTGCAATCTCTTGTGTAAGTATAAAGCAGCTTTATTATTTGATTCATAAATGTTTATATCAATATGCATGGTGTTCATAACTTTTTGAAAGGTACTTACAAGAAATTTGTAGTCATCTGAAGATACTTGGTTTTGTTTGTTTTGACAAAAATCAAATAAATTGCTAATAAAGAAGCCTTCAATTTCGACATATTTTGATAAATTAGCATAAATTTTATTTATGTGGTTATATAGTTCATTATCAGAATTATCTTTTTTAATTTTTATAACTTGCGTGTAGAGTAAATCATTATATTTTAGGGACGAGTGATTATCAATATTTTCTTTAACTTCGAAGCTATTAAGATCAACTCTGCTTAGTACGTCTGAAAAAGATGCAATACTATGAAAGTCTAAGGTAAAGAAAAATTTTGTGTTCAATTTTGATGCCTTTGACAAAAATAGATGCAAATTCTTGATTCTTTTTTTGGCCAAGTTTTCGTTTTCATCATCTAACAACATAAGATGATAATTATAAAAATTATATAAATCAGGTACTACTATACCTACTTCATAGTTAAAAGCACTTAATTCACCTAATTTCTTTAAGATGTTTTCGAAATATTTTACTGAAACGATTAATTCATTATTTTTAAGGATTTCTTCGTCTAAGAAAATGAAAGAATTAATTTTATTTTCCGAAGTTTTTTGTCAAGAAAGATTGGAATAAATCATTTGAGTCTACCCCCGTAGTTTTAATTTTATAGTCAAGGTCGCCCAATTCAGCAAGAATTCTTATCACGTCATTTGACTTATAGTTATTTGCAATTTTTTCAATCACAAATAGTCGTTTTAATGAAATGTTTAGCTTGCTGGCTAATAAATCACGCTGCAAAATAGCTTTAGAATATGAAAAATATCTATTTAGTAAGCACATTGTATTGCTAATGGTATATACTAACTTAGTTACATCTTCACCTTGTGCACTTAATAATATGTATTTTGAATATATTTCATGCAAATCATTTGTCCCTAGAGCATTTGAAAAGTAGAATGGATCATCAATTGGATATTGTGTGATAAAGCTATCGATCAATGCCTTATTAATGGGCTCATTTAATAATACTAGTTTATCAATTTCATTCTGTGCTATTGCAATATCATTAGGGATTTTTGTTAGAAAATATAACAAGTCACTATAATTAATTTTTAATCCATATTCAACAAAACGTTTATTAACTCATTGGTTAAATTCTTTTTCATTATAAGCTTGAAATTCGAATTTATTTTCTATGTGTAAAAGGGAAAGGAATTTGTTGTCTGTTGGTTTAATTTCTTCTAGATAAATTAAACACTTTGTTGTTGACTGATTAAATAATTCAGCTAACTGTTCAAGTGTGATTTTGTTATTTTTAAGGAAGCTTCTATCTTTATAAAATTTTGGATTATAAATAATTAAAAGCTTGTCTACTGAGAATAAAGAATTGGATAGCAATATATTGCTAAGTAAGTCTAAATCTAATGAGTCTTCCTTTATTTCAAAAATAGAATCTGGCCTATATTGCTGCTTAATTTCTTTAATTTTCTGATTGATAAAATATTGATTTGTTCCAGTGATAATTGTCATAACTTAATTATACTTTCTTGTTTCACTTTTTTTGTAAATTAATGATTGTTTCAACAAGATTGTGTAGTCCAATACGTATAGTATTAAAAGATAGTTACTATGTGGAATTTCGACCCGTAAATTAAAGCTATGGAGCAAACTTATTAACCTGCTTAATAAATAGGAAATTGGACTACAGATGAATGTTAATGGAAAAAATATAGCAAAAAAGATAATTGCAAATTGAAAAATAGGAGTCAAAAATAAAATATAAAGAAAACTTAAAATACTAAATGCATGCTGCTGCACGCAGATTATAGTGACTGATAAAAATCATGAGAGAAAGTAAATCTTTAATAAGTATAAAGCCTTCATATATGTGATGTTTTTCTGCTTTTCTTCCTCTATTTTAGCTTGTCCTTGGCTATAAAGTACTAAAGAGAAAGTTAAAATAAATGACAATCAATAACCAAGGTTTAAAACATTTTTTGGTGAATATAGCAAGTAGACAAAAGATATTCAAAATAATATCTGATGCAATGATATTCTATGGTGTCAATGTTTTTTTATTAGAAATTGTTGAATTAATAAGAATGTGAAAGCACGAAAGACTGAAATTGACTTTTTAACAAAAAAGAAATAAATAATTATTAGGATCGTGCACAGTATTTTGCTTTTATCAATTTTAATGGTTAATAGTTTTATTAGTCCGTAAATAGTGGCAAAATGTAAACCACTAACAACAATTAAGTGTACTGCGCCCATATCTTTAAGTGATTCAATTATGTTATTATGGACTTGAATATTAAAACCAAAAAGCAAGGGGATTATTAATTGATAATAATCTAAATCCTTTTGTAAATAATATTTAAAAAATCAATGTCTCACATTTCACCAATTTTCTAATCTAGTGTAGTGAGTAACTTTGAGAATATAATAAATATTGTTTGATGCATAATAATTTGAATTATAGTCCATAGGCATTAATTTTCCACTAGCATAAAATTGTGAGTACAAAGTAATATCAGGATATAGGTCACTTTTTCATACAACAAGTTTGCGTAAGTATTGATCCTGGATATAAACATTTTTCTCAGTTACGTCAATTACTGTATAACGTCCATTTACTACATCCTTATATTCATATCAATTAATTAAATAGATATAGTGATGTATATTTCAAAATATAAACCAAATAAATAAACATAGTCATATAAGTCACATAAACTTGAAATTTATACAAGCGATATAGACTATTAAAATTGCAATTGGGATGGCTAAGAGCCATTGATTTGTACTCATCATTAAGGCAAAAAGAGATAAGCAAATAAAGAAGTTGATCCACATTATTCTAAAATTAAGAATTTTTTTAATTTTAAAAAGGTTTTGTAGCCAATGCCTTTTATTGATTCGACATCTTTTCATGTCACTGTATCCTGTTTATGTTTCTCATGATATTCAAATAATATTTTTGCATATTTTTTGTCTATTCCAAAGGCAATAAAATCACTCATTGATTTGATGTCACTTCAATATAGTGTTCAATCATATTTAGGAACAAAAATTATTTTTTTATCATCAGCATATTCATCTAGCTTAAATTTATCAAATTTTGAGCCAGTCTTAGCTTGTGCTAAAAAGAACAATTCGCGATATGTAAGTGGAGCTAATGATTCAATATGTGTATGCAAAATATTACCGCTAAGTCGATAGTGATAGATTTTTTCAGGCTTATCTTTTTTGTCTTGGCCTTCAGAAATCTGCCCTTGATTCAATCTTTGAGAAAGGACAAAACCTGAAATGGCACCCGCTAGTGAAAGCCCAATTAAATAAAGTCAGATTTTTTTCTTTTGCATACATTTTATATATTAAATTTGAATAAAAAAGAACTCAAATTGAACAAAAACATATAAAAGTAAATAATAAAAAGAACCACAGATATCTGTGGCCTTATATATTATATGTATAAAAATAAAATACTGGATGTGTAAGAATTTATAAAATATATTAAGATATATAAGAAATAAAAAACAAGTTGTAAAATAAAAAATAAATATGTATATATAAATGATTTGCTTAAAATGCGACTTTTTAAGCACAATAACTTAGTACAAAATAATAAATAGTTTACTATTTAAGCAGTATACAGGACATTCTCATGTCCCATAGATATAATACACTATTTTTTTCTAATCAGAAATAATATTTTTTACATTTTAATTTTTTACATCCTTATCTTATAGTGGTAAATAAAAATATCATGTCAGAATATACTAACATGATAAGTTGAATAAAATTAAAATAATCATTGTCTTTTGTTAATTGTCCGTGTGCTAATATAGTTTTTATAATATGCATTGTTAAAGGTAATTCCTAAAAACATAAAATAAACAAACCAGTTAATAAAGAAAGCTATTGTGAAAAAGAATCCAACAACCCCACCGAATTTATCATAGTTGAAATAACTATTAATAGTATTAAATAGTAATACAAGTAAAATAGTTGGAGTTGCAGATAGCATAGCTCCTTTATAAATGCTTTTTAGATTCAATTTAAATGATGGTATTAGTTTAAATAACATAATTAATAAAACAAATACAAAGACAGTTGTAAATGTGAAATAAACAATTAAATTGAGTCAATTATTAGGTCTGGGATCAATTCGTTTTTCTAGCATAATATCAGCTGTAGCGAAAGCTCAAAACAATACTGAAACACATAGCACAATAAAAAATCCTTTTATTTTGTTTCCTCAATAAGTTCCCATTTTATAATGTTCATAAATATAGTTAGCTGAAGAAATGAGCTTACCATATCCTGTACTTGAAATATAAAGTGATGAAAGGAATAAAAGTAAGTTTGGCAAAATAGTTTTGGAAGAAAAGCCAGCACTTGGGTCTGCGACAATATTAATTAAATAAGATTGTGACCCAGGCAAGAATCTCCCTAACGTACGTGAAGAGAATTCAGTGGCAAAATCTTTTCCAACAAAGTTATAAAAGGATGGAATATTGCTTACAAAGAGATTAAGTAAGTAAACGATATAAATTACAGGAACAAAAGAGATTAGAAGGTAAAAAGCACTTGATAGTCAAATGAAGTTATATTCTTTGCTATTAAAGTTTGTATAAACATTATCAATAACTTTAATTCTCTTACGATTTTCGCTATCATTTCTGGCTCTTAAAAGTAATTTAGCAAAGAAAGTAATTAAAATTTTCTTTATTAAAAATTCATATAAAATCAAGAAAATAACGAAACGATCTGGAAAAATTAAGTTTTGATGAAATTGTTTTTTAATATAGCGATTTTTATTTTTGCTTTTTGTTAGCTTGTAATAAAAATCATTTTTTTTACTTTGTCATTTCATTTAATAATTCTACAACAATTTCGTTTGAAAGTACTGGGCTCACTTGTCCACCAGTTTCTTTCATCAATGCACCTAGAATAAACTTAATAACTCTTTCTGGACGAGTGTTATATTCAGCTAGCATCTCTTTGTTTTTATCAATTATTTGAACAATATGATTTTTGATAATTATTGGATCAGTAATTTGTTTCAGGTTATGTTGTACAAGTAATGGTTCTAACTGACCTTTGTAGTTAACTAATAAAGGTATTAATTTTTTAAGTGACTTACCAGAGATAACTTCATCTTGAAGCAACTCTAATGCTTGAGAAAGTAATTTAGGATCAATAGCTAATTCAGTAGTGTGCTTAGACATTGAGTTAGCTAGTGAAACAACTTCAGCAAAAAATACCTTTGATAATTTATCTTTATCTTCATAAGGAATTGAATCAAAATATTTGCTTAAATCATAGTCATCAATTAGACTTTGAATATAAATATTTTGAATACCATAACTAGTATATCTGGCTAGTTTTTCATTAGGCAATTCATTGATTTTAACACTATCAATAAATTGCTTTGAAAGCTTAATGATAGGAATATTTGGATCAGCAAAGTACTTGTAGTCTGTTGTCCCTGTCTTAGTACGCATGACAACTGTTTGATTATTGGTATCATCAAAACGCTTTGTTTGTTGAAGAATTACTTCACCACGAAGTAATTTTTCCCTTTGTAATTTAATTTCATATTCAATTGCTTTCTTAATATTAGAAGTTGAGTTCATATTTTTTATTTCGACTTTAGTTCCAAATTTTTCCACACCATAAGGTCTAAGCGAAATGTTAATATCAGCTCTTAACGAACCTTGTTCAAGTTTTCCTTCAGAAATTTCTAAAGCAAGGACAGTTTTCTTAATCATATCTACATAGTTAGCAGCTTCTTCAGCTGTACGAATAACTGGATAAGTTACGATTTCAATAAGCGGAATACCAGCACGATTATAGTCTAATTTGGTGCCAGATTCATCGTGATGTTGTCTTGCAGTATCTTCTTCAAGGTGAATTCTTTCAATTTTAATTGTTTTAGAGCCAAAACTAGTAGGAATAACTAATGAACCATTCTTGCCAATAGGTCTGAAAAATTGAGTGATTTGGTAACCCTTAGGTAAATCAGGGTAAAAGTAGTTCTTTCTATCAAAGTGTAATTCGTCATCAATTTCCATGTTAAGAGCTTTAGCAAGAGCTACACCATATTTAACAGCTTGTTTATTCACTTGAGGTAATGTTCCGGGATAAGCTAGGTCAATTTGATTTGCTTTAGAATTGGGAATAGCATTAAAATCAATTCCAGCAGGTGAAAACATTTTAGTTTTGGTTTTTAATTCAACGTGAATTTCAATACCAATAATTACTTCAAAATTATCCATTGATTTCTCCTCTCAATTCTTCAAGATATTCAGCATACCCTAGTAATTTTTCATCACTATAAATAGCTGATTCAAGTGCAAAGCTATATGGCATATGTTCATACATACCAAGTGGTATTGTAATTGAAGGGTTTCCAGTTAAGTTAGCCCCTGTTAATATAAAGTTCATTACTTTATTTGCTGAAGTATCTTCATTAAATTTTGGAGCAATACCTGAATAGGCTGGAAAAAGTACACAGTCATATTTATCGTGTAATTCTGTGTAATAGTTCTTAATTAATCTACGTGCTTTTTGCGCCTTAATAAAGATTTCTTCTTGGTTTTCTGTATATAAGAAGTAGCTTCCTAATGCTAAACGTTCTTGTACCATTTTTCCAAACTTTTGAGATCTAGTATTAAGCATAATTTCTTCTCAAGAATTACCATTCACTCTGCTACCAAAACCAATTCCAGTTAAGTTAGCTAAGTTTGAACTTGCCTCTGAGAAACTTACTACACGGTAAACAATATTAATAGCATTTAAAATTTCTAAATTAGGTTCAATAATTTCTACTTCTGTTCCATTGGCTTTGATTTTTTCAATAAATTGCCCAATTGCTTGATTTACATAAGGTTTGACAAAAGGACTAAAATCTAAGAAAGCAATCTTATTTGGTTTTGTCTTAGTAGCGTTGGTAATTTTGACATCAACACTAGTCATATCTTTATAATCTTTTCCAAATAATGTTTGAGCAGCAATTATTGCATCATTAACATTGTGTGTAAAATAAGCTACAGTATCTAATGATGAAGCATAAGCAAACATACCATATCTACTAATAGCTCCATATGAAGGCTTAAATCCAACTAAACCATTAAAGGCAGCTGGTAATCTAACACTATCACCAGTATCACTCCCTAAAGCAAAACCGATATTAGGTGTCATTGTAGCTGCTGATCCTGATGATGAACCACCAACAAATCTTTCTGGATCACGTGGGTTAACTACAAGCCCATAAGCACTATATGTACCTGTCCCACCAAGAGCTAATTCATCATTATTAACTTTAGCTATAATTCTCGCATTTGCATCAATTAGCTTTTGAACTACAGTTGCATTATAAAAAGGTTGAAAATTATCAAGTATTAAACTAGAAGCTCTTGTAGGGGCATCATTTGTTGCGAAAACATCTTTAATTGTCGCTATAACATTATTGAATGTAGTTTCTTTTTCTTGGTAAGATTTTTCTGGATATAGGTATGCTACAGCATTATTAGTATCTTTTTTTACTTCACTATAAGCTTTTGCATAATTTCCTTTATTACGATATTGTCTCATTATTTTACCACCTTTGTTAGTGCAACAAATTCTCCGCTAGTTGCTGGAGCATTAGTTAAAATATTGGATTGATTAATTGAATATGAATCATCTTCAACATCTTCACGTAAGAGATCGATGTGTAAGTCTTCATTAATTCTTTCCATTGGTGTTATATTTTCTAAATTTAAAGCATTGAGTCCAGCAAGGTCTGCTTGAATTTGCTCTCAAGAAACTAAAATTTTATCTAAAACATCGTCATTTGGACGCAACATTAAAGATTGTACAATATCTATTAATTTTTCTCTTGAAATTTGCTTCATTTGTACTCCTATTTTTTAAAGTTGGGTAATGAAAATACTTCATAATTGTTTAGGTATTTTAAATCACCTGTAATATTTTGAAATTTTAAACTATATGAATGTAATTGTAATCTTTTAGCATTTGGACCATGGTATTTTCTATCCCCATAAATTGGATATCCCAAGTATTTCAATGTTACTCTAATTTGGTGTTTACGACCAGTAACAAGTTGAGCCACTTTTTTGCCATCTTCCATGTAAAATAAAGTAGTTGTAATTTTTCCGTTTTGAATTTTTTTAGGACTTACTTTCATACGCTTGTTAGGCTCATCCTTAGCTGAGTATAAAGTAATTTCTAACGGATTTACACTAGTGTATTTTTCTAGATTTATATTACTTCAAAAAGTATATTTCTTAATTAGGTTATCTGAGTGATCATTAAAATATGAAACTGTTTGATAATTTTTCCCATATAGAATAATACCACTTGTTTCTTTATCTAAACGCCCAATGTGAGAAGGCTTAAAACTATCTACAGGTTTAAAGTTAAGGTAAGTTAGGACTTGATTATCAAGGCAATTATCTTCACCATGAACTTCTATGCCAGTTGGCTTATCGATGATTAAAATATTCTCATCTTCATATAAGACCTTAAAATTAGGTTTAGCTGTATTTACTTGGGCTTCCTTAAATTCAGCACTATCTTCCAAAATCCCATAAATTGAAATTAAGTCACCCTCATTAATGATTTGATTTTTTGTGATTTTTCTATCATTGTTTATTTTGATATCTTTCTTACGAAAGATTTTTTCTATACGACTTAGTGGTAGTGTTGAACAATATTTACTAATTACTTTAAATACACTTCTACCAGCGTCATTTTTTGTTGCTTTTATTTCTAGCATAAAACCTCTTTATATTATTATATTATTAAAAAAGAAAAATTGGCTTCGCCAACTTATTCTTCACGTTGTGATGAAAATAAATCGAAATCGCTGTTTTCGTTTTCAACACCTTCTACGTAGTTGAATTCGTTTAATTTAGGTAAATCAC
The DNA here is from genome assembly GCF_048284715.1 of Mycoplasma milvi. Classification (NCBI taxonomy): domain Bacteria; kingdom Bacillati; phylum Mycoplasmatota; class Mollicutes; order Mycoplasmatales; family Mycoplasmataceae; genus Mycoplasma; species Mycoplasma milvi. Next base: position 66,147 of record NZ_JBLWAH010000004.1, read on the forward strand.
GCATACTGGTTAGTTTGAAGTGATCGTAAAATTTGTTAGTAACACCATATAAAACTGGGTTTCCAGGTGTTGGTGCAATTCCAACTTCTTCGATAACACCTTTAACAAGTAATGTATTAACTACTTGATCAGATGCTACACCACGAATTACTGAAATTTGACTACGTGTAACTGGCTGTTTATAAGCAACAATTCCTGCAACTTCGATTGCAGCATTAGATAATCTTTGCTTTTTAACAATTGAGACCATTTTTGAAACATAATCCTTAAATGTTTCTCTGGTTGCAAATTTATAAACTTCATTAAAGTTAACAACCTTGATTCCTAGCTCCATATCATTAAAATAGGTGTGGAAATCGGACATAACTTTTTTAGCTTCTGCTAAAGTGGCTAAAGAGAAGATATCTTTCACTTGTTCGAGTGTTAAACCATCATCTCCTTGAATATATAATAAAGCTTCTAAAATCTTATTTTTCATTGTAAAGCTCTCCTCGTTTAATAGTTATTTCACCAAATTCTTCTTTTTGTTCAATTACTAGAACTTGTTGTTTAGCCAATACTAAAACAGCAAGCAAAGTAACGACAAAGTGATTTAGAGATGGTTGAGTAAAGACCATTTCAAAAGTTAATATTTCATGTTCTTTCAGTAATTTTTTAATAAATGGAAATTGATCAGAAGGTGATAAGTTAAATGTTTCTAATTTAGTTGTCCGTAGGTGTTGTGCATAAACTCTTTCAAACATTTTTCTTAATACTGAAATAAGTTTAACTGGGTTAGAATGACCATCTAATCTTGAATCATCACTATCAACAATAAAATCATCTACGTTTGAAGGTGCTTTGATAAACATGTCTTCACGGTCAGATTCAAATGTTCTTAGCGCTTCTTTAATTTCTTTGAATTGTTGATATTCCACAAGTTGTTGAATCAATTTCTTCTTTTCTTCAACAACTTCAGCAGGTTCATCAGCTTCTGGGTCTTGTAAAACCATGCTAGCTTTAATTTTTAATAAAGTAGCAGCCATAACTAAGTAGTCTCCAGCAATATCAATTTCACTATCTTTTAATTGATTAATAATTTTTAAATATTGATCAGCTAGTTCGACCAAGTTAATATCAAAAATACTGATTTTTTTGTCTTTAATAAGAGATAACAGTAAATCTAATGGTCCGTCAAAATCTTGTAACTGAAATGTATATTCACTGTAGTAAGGATTAGTTTTGAGCGCCATCAGTATCAACCTCTTTTAGGATTATTGAATGTACATGAGCTGCAACCTTAGCAGAATCTTGAGTAATAAAACTATTAGGTTTTAGAGGTGTCAAGAATTTTACTGTTACCGTTAATCTGCCTTTACGTTTACTATTATCGGCTTCCTGTGAATGTAAAATAGCTACAGGTTGAATTGTAAGATATTCTTTCTGTGCGAGTTTAAAAGGAGCTGATTTGAATTCACCAAGTGGTTGATCTAAAACTCTAGTTCCTTCTGGAAAAATAACACCATATGTTTTGTTTAATTTAATAAATTCTGCAAATTTATTCATTTCCAATAGACTTTGTTTAATACTATTACGATCAACAAAAAATGTATTTAGTAAATGCAATGCACTTTTAATAAATTTAGCATCAGCTAATTCTTTTTTAGCAACAAATGTTGGAATTAATTCTTTAGCATTTGCTTCATAAGTTTGTTTTTCTAAAGCCACTAGCATAATAAGTGGATCAAAAAGTGACTTATGATTTGGCGTCAGTAAAACACTACCTGACACAGGTAAGTTATCATAATTTTCAATCACAATATCAATATTGTATAGTTTTAGAATTTTTTTGCTTAATTTTAGTAAATATCTATAACGCTCGACAGATTGCATTTGATCGGAATCTTTTTTATATTTATGGTATTTGAGTTTTAGGTTCAAAAAGCGTGCAGCTCATAATGGAGATAAAATAATTTTCTTAAAAGTTATATTTAATGCAGTTTTTTTCATAAAAGCCTTTCTTATTGCTTGGTAACAACAGCTATAATGTAATCATCAGCATAGCTAATTGAAATTAAAAAATCTTTGAATTTTCATAGTTTAGATTTTGGATCTTTTTTAATGTTCACTTTTCTAAAATCGATATAAGTATTATCAGCTTTAAAAATTGCTTCCTTAATAGCTCATGAGCGTGCTAGAAATTTAGCCCTTAAATCAGGTGTATCAAGTTTATTAAAGTAAACTAATTCGTCAGATGATAAAACGCGATTTCAAAATATTTCACCTTTATTTAAAAAACGTGAAATATTTGTAATATCTATTCCTAATCCATTCATGTAATGAATTATATAAAATTTATTGATTAATTTTAATAATGGATGCAAGCAATTCTAAAAACTTTTTGTAATAACGTAATTTGTCCAATGTGACTGCAACAGAGGGAGAAACTTGATAAGTAGCCATTTTTACACCACTGAGTGATTCATTAAATTTTAATATTTCAACTACATCTTTCAAACTATAATGATGATTTGAAGAATAAATGTTTTGCATAATTGTATTAATGCGACTCGTTATATCACTTAAAGCTGCCTCCACAAAAAGTAAATATAATCCTAAATAATAGATTGATTTAGGAGTATGACCTTTAGTCAAATTCTCTGAAATATAGTTAACTTTATTTAATACATATTGATTCCATTCTAGGTCCGAATTATAAACTGGTAGTAATTTTAATTTTTTTAAAACTAGTTTCTTCGTACTTAAGAAAAATCTTACATAAGTTTCTTGAAATATTTCAAAGCAATGTTTTTCATTTTTAGGTGAGCATCAAAAATCAACTAATAAGTCACGTTTTACTGTTCTTACTTCATCACCAGTTGGGACAAAATAGCAATATAAATAGTATTTTTTGTAGTTTATATTAGTCTTCCTGAGCAAAAAGGGGCGACCTAAAAGATTATTTTTGTACTGTTCCATTAGTTTTAGAGATATTTTATATCCTTTTGTAAAAATATTTTTATAAATGTCATGTAAACTGTTTAGTCGTAAGCAAAACTGAATATTGGCTTCACTTAGAGATTTAAATAGATGTGTTGAGTAATTAGCAACTATTAAGTTAGAGAAATTACCAATATCTTTAAAATTTGTATAAGAAAATGGACGATTTAATGAGTCCAAAAGAAGGACCTCATCGTCCATTGTATCTTGTGCGAAAAATTTAGGTGATGAAAACAAATAATTATAACTTTCATCATTAATAAAATTAAAGTCATAGCCACCTAAAGAAAAGACTGTTTCGTTTTTAATTACTGTCCCATCAAAAAGGCTTTCGATGTAATCAGTTGGGTTGCGAAGCATTCTTAAATCTAGTGCATCACGATATTCAACAACTGGTTCACCAATATATCAGTAAAAAACATCTAAAAAATCATTAAAAACTTCTTTTGAAAAGATGCCTTTTAGTTTTATAACTATAGGTAAATTTTCAATAATATCAATATATTTACAATTTAATATAACATTATCAGATTTAGGGCCAATTGGTAATACATATTTTTCATTTTTACTTCTTGTTACAAGGGACATTGGTCATATTTTTAATGCTTGTTCAAGATCAAAAAGTAGATGTGTTTTACCATTTTTAACTGCATTAAATTTGGTATCAAGACTTTTGATACCACTAGCTAATAATGTTAATATTAATATATTGGTTTTCTTTAACATTCATACTCCACATATTATTATAACAATACATATTTTGTAAAGCAAGAAATTTTTAAAATATTTTTGTAATAAGAATATAATATTTAATTTATTGTCATCTCAATTAATGCTAATTTTGCAATATTTAAAAAATTATTATAAAAGAGCAAATTTTTGTAAAACTTTAATAAATAAACTTAATTAATAGAAATTCTTAGATTAAAATATCTATAAATAAATGCTTAAACCACTGGTTTGACTAATGGTTATCACAGCTCAAATGTCTTTTCACTATATTAATAAGTCTTATATTAAGTGTTAAAATTGAAAATATAGTAAATATTTTAAAGTTACAAAAATTTAAACAGTTGAGAAGTAATTTTTAAGACTTAAACAATGGGATAAATATCAAAAAAGTTTAAAACATAAAAAATACATTTTCATTATACTTTTAGATTTTTTATATTATAATTAACTAGCAATACATAAAGACAGTAACTGCGCAAGCTTAATTTTATGGTTACCGAGTGTATCACTTCAAATGTTCAATTGTATTGCAATAAATTTTGAAAGGGGGCAGAAAATATGTCAGAATCAAAATTAAAAGCAGCTAAAAAAGAAGTTGTTTTAGAAATCGTTGACAAAATCAAAAGCTCACAAGCTGTTGCTTTTGCTGAATACCGTGGTTTAACAGTTTCAGAATTAGAAGAATTCAGAAAAGAAGCTAAAAAATTAGGTGTTGATATCAAAGTTTACAAAAATCGTTTATTTAAACTTGCAGCAAACGAAACAGGTATCGGTGAATTAGCTGATTATTTAGTAGGACCTAACATCTTTGCTTTTTCAAACAATGATGATATGTCTGCTGCTAAATTATTAACAAAATTTGCTAAGCTACACAAATTAATGGTAGTTAAAGCTGGTACTTTTGAAGGAAAAGTTATTGATGCTAAAGGTGTTAACGAAGTTGCTACACTTCCTACATATGAAGAAGCACTTGGTATCCTTGCACGTTCAATGATGGCACCATTACAACAAATCTCATTATCACTTAAACTTGTAAGTGAAGGTAAATCAGAATAATATATAAATCAAATTTAAGAAAGGACATTATATTATGGCTAAATTAACAAAAGAATTATTTATTGAATCATTAAAAGAAATGTCAATTAAAGAAGTTATGGAACTTGTAGAAGCAATGAAAGAAGAATTCGGAATCGACCCAACAGCTGCTGTTGCTGTTGCTGCTGCTCCAGCAGAAGGTGCAAGCGAAGAAAAATCAAGCGTTAAAGTTGTTTTAAAAGCTGACAATGGTAAAAAAGTTGCTATTATTAAAGTAGTTAAAGACTTATTAGGATTACCATTAATGGACGCTAAGAAAATTGTTGATACATTACCTGCTGTTATTAAAGAAAACATCAAACCAGAAGAAGCTGAACAAATTAAAGCAGCTCTTGTTGAAGCTGGTGCTGAAGTTACAGTTGAATAATTTCTTATATATAATTTTAAAAAAAGAAGCGTTTGCTTCTTTTTATTTTTAGCCAAAACAAAAAACCACTAGACACAATACTTTCCCACGTGGCTGCTTTATTTCTATCCTGACCAGGTTAGGGTGTTATCGTTCTAATGGCATGATTATTATATCAATTTTTAGCCCATTATTAAATTTTTATTTTTTTCTATAAATTTTTGCTCTAGCTGACCAATTAATAATATATAGTAAAGATTAAACATCAATATTTACAAGTACAAAATAAAATGATATTTAATCATAGTTTAATTTTTATAAACATATAAATTTGTATATATTAAGGAAAACAAATATAAATATAATACTTCAATGAAATCACGGGGTGTTTTTAATTAATATAAAAATAGGAAATGAAAAAAGTGATCCTAACTTATAAAAATAAAAGATCAAAATTATTAGGTGCATTTTATATATTCTCTTTATTGTGTTAAACGTTAAGACTTATTTTATCGCAGTTAACGTGCTAAATCGTCTATAAATTAAAATAATATTTTTTATATAAAAAATACATGATTTCTAATTTTCATGCTATAATATTCTTGCTTTTAAACACATGGCAAAAATTTGAATGAAAAAAATTAAAAATATTTTTCTTAAATTTTGAATGTGTGCTATAATATATAAGCGATATAAATAAATAAGGCGTGCCGATTTAGCTCAGCGGTAGAGCAGCTGGCTGTTAACCAGTTGGTCGTTGGTTCAATCCCAATAATCGGCGCCATTTATGGTCTGTTGGTGAAGTGGTTAACACACATGGTTTTCATCCATGCATGCACGGGTTCGAGCCCCGTACAGACTGCCATTTGGAAGATTAGCTCAGTTGGGAGAGCGTCGCCCTTACAAGGCGAATGTCATGGGTTCGAGTCCCTTATCTTCCACCATGCCGTTTTAGCTCAGTTGGTAGAGCAACTGACTTGTAATCAGTAGGTCGTAGGTTCGAGTCCTATAAACGGCACCAATAACTGGTTTAAATTGGAAAATTTATCTATTATTGGACGTCATGTTCAATAATTTTTAAACCTTATTTTATGCGCGAGTGGTGAAATTGGCAGACACGCTAGATTTAGGCTCTAGTGCCTCCGGCATAAGGGTTCGAGTCCCTTCTCGCGCACCAATTATCTTATAAAAAGTTTTAAATAAGATAACGCTAGAACTTCTAACGTTATTTTTTTTATTTCTTAAAATTTGTTAATATTTATACTATGGATATTAAACAAAGAAAAAACAAATTAAAGAATTTAAAAAAAGCAATCTACAATAATTTAGATGATATGTGCTTAGCATTAGAAAAAGATTTAGGAAAATCTAAAAATGAAGCTAACATGACAGAGATTTTGCCAATTATTAATGAATTAAATTTATACATAAGAAAGATCAATAAATGAGCAAGACCTAAGAGTGTTGCTGCACCAATTTCTCTTTTAGGCACAAAATCTATAATAGAGTATGAACCATATGGTACGGTATTTATTATATCTCCCTGAAATTACCCATTACAATTAGCATTTATTCCATTAATTAATGCATTTGCAGCTGGGAATAAGGTAATCTTAAAACTATCTGAACATTCAAAGCATTCTAATGCAATTATCAAGCAAATTATAGCTAATGTCTTTGCAGAGGATGAAGTAAAAGTTGTAGAATGCAGCATAGAAGAAACTAATCGAATTATTGATAATGAAACAGATTTCTTATTTTTCACAGGATCTCAGGCAGTTGGAAAGATCATGTATCAAAAAGCAGCTAGCAAGATGATTCCTTGTGTGCTTGAATTAGGTGGCAAAAATCCAGTTATCATTACTAAGGATGCAGACTTAGCTTTAACATGTCAAGAGTTAATCTTTTCCAAATTAATGAATGCTGGTCAAACATGCTTGGCACCAGACTTTATTTTGATTGATGCAACAATAGCTGAAAGCTTTCGTAAAGAGTTTACTCTTCAGTTGCGTCAATTGCTAGACAATCAATTGAATGGTAAAGGACAATTTGCACACTTGATAAATGCAAATAGTATCAGTCGTTTAAATCAAATGTTAGAGCAAGACATTGACTATAATGCCCATAAAATTTACCTTTGCCAATTGCAAAAAGAGAGCAAATTAGCCACAGAAGAGATCTTTGGTCCTATACTTCCAATAAGAATTTATCACGACCTTGATGAATTAGCATATGAATTGAGACTGCTTGATGATTCATTATCTGCATATGTTTTTTCAAAAGATAAAAAAATATTTGACACAATAAAAATGTGAATATCAAGCGGAAGCATTGCTTGAAATGCAACTTCTCAATTTATCTATAATCAAAACTTACCTTTTGGTGGTATTGGCAATAGTGGAATTGGAAAGTATCATGGTAATATTGGCTTTATTACTTTTAGTCACCAAAGAAGTATTTTTATTAATAGAAATAAACGCATTATGCCCACACGTATTTTAAATAAAATAATCTTTTCTAGAGATTTTCACAGAATAATAAAACAATCTCTTAAATTTAAAAAATAGGAAATTTTTAAAAATAGGAACACCTTAGAGTGCTCCTATTTTTAAAATGAATTTTTATCTTGTTTAACAACCATATCAAGCTTTCGAAATCAGTGATTCAGACCGCTTTTAGAAATATAAATATTATGTTGCTGCTGTAATAAATAAGATAATTCAGCTAATGAAATTCATTTATTTTCTGACTTTATGCGGAAAGCAACTAGTTGATTTTCGTCAAAATATTGCTCCAAATTATGCTCAAAGATATAATTAATATTTTCAATATGGCGAATTGTGCTTTGGGCTATTTTATTAATATTGCTTAGATCAATATTGTTGATTCGATTAGTTACATTTTCAAAATCCCGTTTTATTATTAAATTTTGTAAATCGTATCATGAGTTTTTGGCATTAATTGCTGCTAGGAAATCAATTAGCTTTTCTTTATTTTTGTTGTATATAATAAATTTAGTTCCACGTGCTAAAAAGTTAAAATTAAACTCATATTCATTTAGTTTTGCTTGTATTTGTTGTAAATGAGCTTGATTGTGAGAAGCAATTTCTAAGTGATATGAAGTTGAATTTTTACCAGAAATGCTACCTCCACCACAAAAGACACCAGCAAAGAAGTATGTTAGATAGTCTTTGTAGTCAAGAACTGGAGAAATCATTGCATTAGGTAAAATAACAAGTTTGGATTTTCAATTTGCTTGCTTTTGATAAGGCATGTGAATTTTATCTAGTTTGCGAATTACCTTATCCATTAAATATTCATTTTTAATGGATAAAACATAATTATTATTTTTATCTAGTTCACCAGAGCAAAAAACTAACCCATTAATAAATGAGACGATTTCAGGCTTTTTACTAATACTATTAATTACTTCTTTTTTGACTTCAAAACTAAATGAAGTTGAATGTGTCTTTTTCATAAAATCAATTATAAAAAATTATTTTTGTATTCAAAACGATTGATTTTTTTAAATTTTTTTCATTCAAAATGACTGTTAAAATGAATCCCACCTAAATATAGGCTTATAAGTTATTAAAAAATCCAAATCAAGCAATTTATAAATTTCACAATCAGAATTTTTTTGTTAAAATTAAAAAGCAATAGAGTTAATTGCAGAAAAGTAGAAGACACTTCTCACCTGATGACCATAGTCTTGGGTTTAGCTACAATTAAACGTATCATAATTCTGATACCTTTTTTAGTAGATGAAGTGGGAAACCACTTTTTATTAAATTTAAATTTTATTTAAGGAGTTATTATTCAAACAAAAGGAAAAAAACCAGTTTCAGAACATTACATTAATGGAGATATCCCATTTAAACAAGTTTTTTTATTAGGACCTGATGGTGAAAAACTTGGTGTTAAATATACATCTGAAGCTATTGAGATAGCAAAAAGCTATAAAATGGACTTAGTTTTAATTAGTGTTGAACCTAAACCAATTTGTCGTATTTTAGATTACGGAAAATTCAAATATGACCGTAAGAAGAAAAACAAGGAACTCAAAGAAAAGCAAACAACAATTCAAAATCGTGAAGTTAGATTAACTGCAATGATTGGTGAAAATGACTTGCAAACTAAAGCAAGAAAAGCTAGAGAATTTCTTTTAAAAGGTGACAGAATTAAGGTTTCTTTAAAACTAAGAGGTCGCGAAATAGGAAGAAAAGATTTAGGTTTTGCAACAATTGAAAAGTTTTTTGCCTTAGTGCAAGATATTGCTGAAAAAACATCAGAACCTAAATTAGTTAACGATCGTTTCCTTGACATGAATCTCCAACCAAATAAACAAAAAATTCAAAAATACTTAAAAGAAAAGAATCTTGATTCAAATCAAGAAGCTAAAGAAGGAGAATTAAATGCCAAAAATGAAAACTAAAAGTGCGTTAAAAAAACGTATCAAAGTTACAGGAACAGGTAAAATTTTAAGAGAACAAGCATATCGTTCTCACTTAGCTCAAAACAAAACAACAAAACAAAAACGTCAATCACGTAAATCTGCTCAAATGTCAAAATCAGATCTTAAAAGATTTAAAGCATTAATCTAATCTTGTTAATCAATTAGATTTCAAATACATAGATAATTACGTTATTAGAAAGGAATAATTATGGCAAGAGTTAAAGGTGGAACAGTTACAAGAGCAAGACGTAAAAAGTGATTAAAATTAGCTAAGGGATACTTTGGACACAAATCAATCGGTTACAAAGTAGCAAAACAAGCAGTTGTTAAATCATGAACATATGCATTCAGAGACCGTAAACAAGTTAAAAGAAACTTTAGAAAATTATGAATCGCTCGTATTAATGCAGCAGTTAGAGCTGAAGGAATGAGTTATTCAAGATTTATCAATGGTCTTAAAAAAGCAAATATTACAATTAACCGTAAAATGCTTTCAGAATTAGCAATCAATGAACCAAAAACATTTTCTGTTTTAGTTCAAATTGCTAAAGAAGCTAAATAATTTAAAGGCTAGAAATAGCCTTTTTATTTTCTTTACTATAGTGTAGCAGTAAAAAAAATAAAAAGTAGCTTTAAAAAAATAAACTTTTTTATAAAATATAAACAAGAATTATTTATTAGATAAATCTTACATAACTAAATCAATAAATATGGATTCACTTGGGTGTGCTAATCATAGTGCTAGGTGTTCGAAATATTTATTTAGCAAAAACAAACTAAAGGAAAATTACAATGACAACAGAAAACAAAAAAGAAAAAGTTCAAAAAGAACAAAAAACTCCAATTGTATCAAAAACTAAATTATTAGAAGCTGGTGCATACTTTGGACACAAAACTCATGCTTGAAACCCTAAAATGAAAGAATTCATTGTTCCAAACAAAAAGAACAAAGGGTCACACATTATTGACATTACTAAAACACAAAAATACTTAGAATATGCTTACTCACTTGTAAACACATTAGCATCTAAAGGTGCATCATTTATTTTTGTTGGTACAAAAAAACAAGCTCGTGAAGCTGTTAAAGAAGCTGCTGAAAGAACAGGTTCTTTATATGTAACAGAAAGATGATTAGGTGGTACATTAACAAACAACCAAACAATCATGTCAAGTGTACAAAAAATGAAAGACCTTGAAGCAAAAGCTGCTAAGAACTTTGCTGGATATACAAAGAAAGAAGCATTAGAATTCAATAAAGAATTAGATAAATTACACAAAAACTTAAATGGTATTCGTGATATGCAACGTTTACCACAAGTTATGATTGTGGCTGATCCAAACGAAGATGAAATCGCAGTTAAAGAAGCTAAAAGAAAGAAAATTAAGGTTATTGGTATCTTAGATACAAATTCAAATCCTGATTTACTTGACTTTGGTATCCCTGCAAATGATGATTCAGCTAAATCAATTATGTTAATTATGACAATTTTAGCTGATGCTATTGTTAAAGCTCGTGGTGGACAAGTTAAATTTGCTTACCAAGAAGACGATAAAGTTGTGTTACCATCATTTGGAAACAACTCAAACAGAACATCTGAAACAGAAGCTCAATCAACAGAAGCAAACTAATTAAAAAATTTAGGAGGTTATCATGGCAGATAACAAAATGGAATTAATCAAAGAACTAAGAACTAGAACAAACTCAGCTCTTGTTGACTGTAAAAAAGCTTTAGAAGCAACAGGATACGAAATTGAAGCTGCTATTGCATGGCTTAAAGAAAATGGAATTGTTAAAGCTGCTAAGAAAGCAGGACGTATTACTGCTGAAGGTGCTGTAACAGCTCTTGGAGATGACAAGCATGCTATCTTAGTTGAAATTAACTCAGAAACAGATTTCGTTGCTAAAAACGACAAATTTATGCAATTATTAAGTGAAGTTTCTACAGCTTTATTTAACTCAAAAGCTAACACATTACAAGAAGGGTTAGATGTTAAATTAGCAAATGGTGAAACAGTTGAACAAGCTTTAGTTAACGCTACAGCAGTTATTGGAGAAAAAATTTCTCTACGTCGTTTCACAAGAGTAGAAGCTCAAGAAGACCAAGTTTTAGGAATATACGTTCACGCAAACCAACAAGTTGCTGCAGTTGTTACTGTTAAAGGAAATAACACAGAAGCAGCAAGAAATGTTGCAATGCATGTATCAGCTATGAATCCTGAATTTATTCTTGTAAACGAAATTCCAGCTGACAGACTTGAATCAATCAAAGAAGGATTTGTTAAACCAGCTGGTTTCGAAAATAAACCTGAAAAAATTCAAATTTCTATAACAGAAGGATGATTAAACAAACAATTATCAGAATTTGTTTTAGAAAAACAAGCTTTCGTTATGGAAGACTCATTATCTGTAGCAAAATACTTACAAAACCACAACTGTGAATTAGTAAGCGCTGTTAGATATGAAGTAGGTGAAGGGATTGAAAAAGTTCAATCAAACTTTGCTGAAGAAGTTGCTGGTATGGTAGTTAAATAATAAAACTACATTTTTATGTGTAAACGCATATTACTGAACTTTTTCAGTATATGCGTTTTTTACTTTTTATATAATATACAGAAGATATTAAGATAAAACATAAGGAAGAATCATGACAAAATTTAAATCAATTTTACTGGCCCTTAGTGCTGGTAGTTTAACACTAGTACCATTTACTGCATTAGCTTGCAACAATGGTGAAAGTGCTCAAAGAAGAAAAGAATTAAATGTTGAAAAAGAAGCTACATTAGCTACACTGGATGGAAAATTAAACACAATTAATGTCTTATCTCCATCAGAATACAAATCACTAAAACAAAGAAAAGATCTTTTACAAGCACAATTAAGCAAGAAAGATGAAAGCAACATTTCAGAGCTTGATGTTAAAACCTTGCGTGACTTTGTTAAAGAACTAAACGACAAAATTTCATCATTGAGTACCACTGTCATTGGACATGTACAAGATGAATTAGATCAAGCACAAAGTGATGTAGTTACTTTACAAGGTAAAGTAGATAAACTTACTAAAGAACTTAAGAATTTAGGAGTTGATGTAGATGCTATTTTAAATAGCAATGAAAGTGGAGAATTAAAACTAGTTTCATCTGAAAAAATTCAAGAATTAACTCAAGAATTAAATACACAAAGAGCTTTATTAGATGTTGCTAAAGATAAGGTAGAAACTTTAAGTAAAAAACTTTTAGCCAGAGGTACATCAGCCATTGATGCTATTAAAATGGTTAGTCGTTTAAATCTATTTATGATTGACAGTGTTAAAAATTTAAAACCTGATCTATATAATGTAGAAGAAAACAAACGTATGTTTGAACTACAAAGAAGTCAAATTACACAAACTATTAAGGATGCTGACTCTATTGAATTATCATACGCTAACTCAATTCGTGTATATAATGCACTTAAAGATGCTATGGCCTTTAGTAATGCTCAAAGAATTGTTTTAGGAGATGCAATCCAAGTTGAATCACCATTTCCAAAGCAAGCCTTTATGGATCAATTATTTGACTGAAGAATTGCTGATTTAGCTAAATTACTTCAATCTCAAAAGGATGCTTTAGCTAAGGTAGAAAAAATAAATCCAACTGAAGAAAAAGATATTAAAGCTAAAGAAACTAAAATTAATAAATTAAATGACAATATCAAGGTGGTTGATAGCATTCTTGAAACTTATAAACAAGCTAAAGGTGAAGGTACAACATTAAAAGACCAAATTGCCAAATATATGCTTCTAGAAGTTGAAGCTTTCGAAAAGAAAATTAAAAACCCTTCAACTGCAGATGAATTCCAAGCTAAATATGATGTTAACTACAGAATTTCAGTATTTCCACTTTTAAACAAAATTACAGATCAAGAAGCCTTAAAAGAATTTGAAGATATTGCTAATAAAATTGCACCATTATACAGTAAGTTTTATAAAGAAAACCAATTTGCTTTAAAATCAGTAATGTATGCAAACTACTATACTGCTTTTAGCAAGGATTTAGTTGACTTAAGAAGATTTAACTTAATTCAAGACTTCTTTAGTAAGCAATCAATTATTACTTACTTAAATCAATTTAAATACAAAATTGCTTCATATAAAATTGATACAGAAGCTGAGCTAAAGAAAATTCAAGATCAAATTGAGCAATCACGTGTGAAAGCAAATCAAGCTATTTCTAAATATAATAGAATGTACTATGACTTAGCGGAAGAAGGAAAGGAAGAAACAGTACCTGCTCAGTTGTATAAAGCTATTGCAGTTCATTTATCTAGTTTAAGATCAAAGACTAACAATGGATTTGAAAATGACATATTATCTGCTTTTGATAAGTTACTAGCATTCAAGAAAATTGAAAGTCAAGTTAACACATTTGACAGAATGCTAAATTACTTTAAGAACTTAAATATAACTGTGGATGATGAAACAATGAGTAAATTCCTTAAATTAGAAGCTCAAAGTAAAAAAGCTAACGCTAAAGTTGAACAATTTAAAGAACAACTTAACAATGCGCAAAAAATTATTGATGCCTATGTAGAAGTTGTTAACAAATTTAAATCAATGAAATTCGATGCAACTGAAGCTAGTGCAATTAAGGAACAAGCTAAAGCAAATGTTGCGATTATTGATAAATTTAAACAAGAATTAGAAGCTTCTAAAGCTACAGTAGAGGGATTTGGCGAAACTAAATACTATTTTGCTGCCGGTGATAGTGAAATGGATGAAAAAATAGATAAGTTACTTGTTTCAGTGGATGAATTAAAAGAAAAATTAGTTGGACTTGAATCAACTCCTGAAGCAGAAATAAGTGCAAAATATGCCACATATAAAGAACTTGCTTTTAAACTTGGACTTAGTTTCTATGTTAATGATGAAGATGATAATGAATATGAAGCTGCTGAAAACTTAAATATTACTTCTACTCCTATTAGAAACATTTTAGATGATAAAGATAATGCTGAAACTCAAATTCGTGTGCAAAAGAAAAAAGCTAAAGAATACAAGCAAAACTCACTTCTTATACCTTTAAACGAAGTTTACATTTTAATGAGACAAGGTGCGATCGCAAATTCTGATTTCTTTACTAATAATTCAGTAACTGACCTATATAAAGATCTAGATGCTGTTGCTTATGATTTAACAACTGGACAACTTAAGAATCTTCAACAAAATAATGAATTATATAGAAATATTACAGGTGTTAAAGCTGATACCACACCAGATTCAGAATATGATTTTGATCCAGTTGAAGAGGCTAAACGACTAAATGAGTTAGAAAAAGCTTACTACAATGCAAACATTGAGTATTTTAAAGCGTTAGATAGTAAAGCTCAAAACCTAGAACCATTAAAACAAGCTTTAAAAGTTGCTCGTGAAGCATACTATACACAATTAAGAAATCCAAAATTAGATGGAATTGTATATATTGGTGAATTAAACCCATTTGCAAATTATAATTTTGATTCAAAAGACATTAGCAAGAACCCTGCCAAAATTTTAATTGCATTAGCTGATTTCAATTCAGTTAAAGATTTATTAGAATTCATTAAAAGTTCACAACCTCAATATGAATAAGAAAATATCCTAGCGTAGTGCTGGGATATTTTTGTACTTAAACATTTTTAATTAATGAATACATCAGATCAGAAGCTAACTTTTTATTCAAATCAACTCTTTTCATATAAAGATTGAGTTCGCTTGCCAGTTTTTTGTTTGCGTCTAATTCTCCATAATTATAGATGTATTTTTCAGTTCGAAAGGCTATAGCAGAATCAAGAATAATTTTATATCCTTTAACTAAATAATCAGCAGTTTGTGGGTCAACTTTCTTTTTATTAATTTCTTTAGGCATTTTATCAAGTGCTTGTCTTAACTTATTTTCAAGAGGTGCTAACTGTGCATAGGTTTTTTGACGTTGAACTTCATATGATTTAGCCAAAAATTCCTTGCTAGCTGCACTATGTGCTTCAATTTGATTATTTAACTCATCTTTATTTGAATTGATGCTATTAAATGTTCTTTTGAGAAATTCAACATACTCATGTTGAGAAGCTTTTAAGCCTGATTCATAGGCTTTAAAGATATAGTCGATATCAATATCTGATACAGAACAACTCAATTTTCAATCTTTAGTTAATTCATGAGTTATATGCATATTAACCATGGCTATATTATCTAGTAAGTTATTGATGTTATTCGATAACATTGCATAAGAGCCCTCAGCTGGAAAATCAATTCCATATTCGCTATCCACCATCAATGTTTCTATTTCCTCGTTGTTATTTTCTATTTTATTGCATAAATCATCATTTGGAACATTTTTCAAAATAGTTTCATTTTCCTCAATCATTGTTTTGAGGCGATCACTATAGCCCTTATATTGTTCAATCTTTGCTTTTACATTAATTGAAATACTTGGCACTTCACTAGATAAGTGTGATGCATTTGTTTGTAATTCCTTTAATCCTTCAAGATAGGAGTCTATAGTTTTAAGCCTTGCTTTTAGCAACATAAGTGTATATTGAATAGGTGAAGATTCAGTTATATTTTCATAATATTTATCATTATTTTCCTTTGCAAATTGATATGCTTCTTTTAATTTGTTACCTGCAAAGTTATAGTATTTATTTTTACTTTGTTCAATAGTATCTAAACCTTTTTGCCCTAGAGCTGAGGCTAAATATCTTAAATTAATAATTTGATCAATAACTTTATTTTTAATATATTTTTGATCAATTTGATCAATTTTGTCTTGATTTTGTTTAAATTCTTCAATAACTGCATTAACTTCTTTTCCAAGATTATTCTTTCGCATAAGTGAAATATAACTTTCACCTAATTTCTTATATTTAATGTTCAAAAAGTGTAAGTAAGCTTCTAAATTAAACTTTTCATTTGTCAAGTTCCTGTTATATAGACTAATATCATATTGTAGATTTTGAATCAGATTTTGCTCTCAGATAGAGTTTTTGGTTTCCAGTGTATTGGACATTGATAAAAAAGCATTGTCATAAGCTAAATTAAATCATGCTGCTAATTCGCGATTTTCTATAATTGATAAATAGTGAGCATTAACTGATAAAGTTGCTAATAAATCAGCCAATAAGTTTTCTAATTTTAGCATCCTATCATCCACTTCTCAAATTACATCTTCAATGTTGTTACTTGTAATTACAATAGATTGTAGATAGCTTAAAAATTCTTTTGCTGCTGTCTGATAGGTTAAAACACCAGAAAGTGACTTATTTAGATCAATAGTTTTATTGTCTATATTAATCTTTGGCACATTAGAAAGATCTCCAGTTTGCAGCATTTTTAGAAAAATGCTTAGATATTGATGCAAACTAATAATATAGCGAGCTAAGTCATCTTTGAGTCTATTTTTACTATTTAGATCAGTATTAATAAGCCTATCTTGTAGGTATTTTTTATCCCAGATAATGTTATTTGTACCTTGAGTTATTAATGAATTATAATTATTATTTCATCAATAAATATCTGATACTAATTTTGAATATACATTACGATTTTGACTAATATTTTCAATTGCTAATAAGCGAGATTCCATCACTTTAAAATTCTTATCAGATGTTTCACTAAGAACAGAAAAACTATTGCTGATATTTTCGTATGTCTTTTTTGCATCCCTTACCCATGTGATTTTTTCTGGAGTACTTGACTCTAAATCAACATAAAGTAATTCTCTATTTTCAAAGGCTTTTTTAGGATTTTGTGGGATGTGAATTTTATTTGGTTTAAAAGTTATATCATCAAGTTCATCAACACTTGGGGTTATTGGTTCATTTCTTTCCTTATCTAAATGTAAATTATCAGGTGGAATAACTTTAGCCTTCTTTTGACCATATACGCCTAGCACACTGGCTAATACGATTATAGATGCTCCAAAAGTAACACCACCTGTAATTAAAAATCTTTTACTTCATTTGTTCATTTTTTCCTCCACTATATAAATTAAATTTAGTACAAAGAGAACCGGAAATTTACTTACCACCTATTTTGTAAATTATGGTAAAATACTTATATTAATTATATTAATATAAGATAAACCGAAATAAATTATGAAAAGGATGTGAACATGATTAAAAATTGATCATTAAAAACAAAAGTTTTATTATCATTAGCAACTTTATCAGTTGGCGCTGGTATTGCAATTGGTTCAATGATTGCCTATGCAGAAAATTCTGATGAAAAATTAGGACCATTATCACCAGCAAATAAGATGCTATTTAACAATGACTATGCAAAGATTTATGACAAAGAAGGAAATCTAAAACCGGAATTAGCAATTTTAGACCCTCAAAAGAAAAATAAAGTTGCTGTAATTTCTCCAGATGCTTCTGAATACTGATTTATTCAAGAGCCATCTAAGAAATACAACTTTACTGATTTCTTTAATGCATACTTTGAAAAGTTCAATGAAGCATTTGTTCTAGAAGTAAAATATGGCTCATTTAGTTTCTACAATGAGTACGTTTTAGCTGTGCATCCTGAACAATTTATTGAATTTTCAAACTGGTTTATTAAAAATGTTGCTTGAGGACCTGATCTTTTAACTCTAGATTCATTTAGAATTGTGCCTGGAGTTGAGCAAAATGGAAATGCCATTACTTTAGGATCTCACTCAACATTACATAAAGAAGTTAGTGAAATAAAATTCTTCCCAGATGCCTTCTTTGGGTCATTACCTATTCATTCACTAAATGGAGGAAGAGGTAATGCACCTGATGCTTTAACTTATACAACATTTAAAAACGAAGTTTCTAAAGCAGTACTTGATGATTACTTGAAAAATATCCCTCTAGCTTCAGCGATTAAAAATGCTAGTGTCTTACCAAATTACAGCTCATATAGAGAAATTTTAATTACAAGTAAACTTAATGGGGAAAAATTCCAAGCATTACTTGATCAAAATATTAATAGTAAAGGTCAAATTATTAGAAATCAAACTTTATTCTTACCATTTGATGTTACAAAAGATCAATTTAATGAGTTAAAGGCAAAATACCCAGATGAGTTAGAAAATGCTACTTTTGAACAATTACGCCCAGTTGAAATTATTTCAGCTACAACAGCTGTTGATAATAAAAATGAAGATAAACCTCAAGAGCTTGAAAGAGATTTACATCTAAATATCACTTTTAAATATTTAGATGTAACTGAATTAGCTCCTGAAGCAATTGAAGAAGAACTAGCTAAAATTAAGGATCTTGCAAGTGATACACCTGCAATGCTTGCTGAGAAAAAACTTAAAAGAGAAGAAATTAATAATGTTTACTCATCTTCAATTAGTTTTGCAACGATCCAAGGTAGATCATATGAAAGTTACAAACTATTTAAGGAAGTTGCAAATAGCAAAATTAGAAACTTTCTAGACTTTTACGATATTGACTCATACGCTGATGGACATGATTCAATCTTTGTTTATAAACCACGTAATGGACAACCTATGCAATATTTTGCTTCCTTTTTAGAAGCAATTAACACTGTTCCTGAACTAGCACAAGCAAGTTATGTAAAACAAAAAGCTTTAGTTAAAAAATATTCAATTGTTAAAATGGATATTGTAAATAACCCTGAAGTAAAATTGCATACTTTAAATGTTACATTACAAAGTGATGACAGTCAAAAAAGAGAACTATACTTATCATTTTCTGCCAGTGAGGCAAATAATTATCAACCTGAAGGATTCGAACAATTTAAAGATGCTTTAGGATATTTAGGAACTATTAGTCCTGTTACATTATTTTATACACCAGAAGATAAGACTTTAGTTGATGAAAATGGAAATTCAATTGAAGGATTAGCAGCTAGAAAGTATCAAGTTTACAACGAAGCTTATGCAGGATTAATTCAAAAGGTAACTGCCAAATATCCTCACTTACTTAGAAAATTAAATGGACCTCACATTGTAAAAACTGTTGATGAAAATGGTGTATATCAATATCAATTGCAAGATGGGCCATATCGTGGTTTAACACCAGGAGATAGAATTGGACTACCTCTAGTATTAGGAGCATTAATTCCAGATTTTAAGGGTGTACCAACAGATTTCTTAAAATATGTTGCAACTCATGAATATGGACACCACTATACTCTTGATCAAGGTCAAGCTTGAATTAATGATAAAAACCCTATTATTGTTGGTGGTTTATCAACTCGTGGAGGGGCAAATGAATCTTCATACTATTCTTATGAAGCTTTAGTTAATTACTTAGAGGCTAGAACTAATATTGAAGTAATTAGAGTAAATGCTAATAATCAACCCACAGAATATGGTAAATTTATTCGTTTTAGATTTGGTATCTTAGATGAAAATGGCAAAGTGATAAAATTCGAAACTGAAGCTTTATCTGATATTTGAGGAACTAAAAAATCAAATGATGATATTTTTAATGTTCTTAAAAATGAAAAACGTCGTTTCCTACAAGACTTTGCTGGTATGGTTAAAGCAGCAAAAGAAAGAAATGTTGCATTAGGTGACTTATTTATAGCTAACTCTTTTGATGCTGATTCAGGAACATTAAACCCTAGAATTTCAGGAATTGCAAAAGCGTTTGAAAAAATACAAAATGCTAGTGGAAACTATAATTATAAATTAGTTCCAATTACTGCTCGTGAAGTAATCTCTCAAATGAAAGATGGATATGGAAATCCACTAACAAATATTGTGACATTTAGCGATGATAATAACTTTACAATCAAGATTTATGAAGCAGATGAAAAAAATCCAAGTATTATACGTAAAATTAATATGTATAAAAAGGATAATACACCAGTAATTAATGTACCATTAAATATTCCACTTGATGAAGAAAGCTTAAATTACTTACATACACAGGCTCATGTGATTGAAGAGTCAATTAGAGCTACAATTAACAGAGACATGTTCGATTCTGGTTGAGACACTAATGCAACTAGAATTGGTGGTAAGTTTGATTTCTTTACAACTTCATTATTTAACCAAGATAATAATGTTAATCAACTTTTACAAAGTTTAACAGGTCGTGAAAACAAAATTGAAATTGAACCATCTACTAATGCAAATGCTTTAGCAAAAGGCGAAAATAAGGTTCGTCAATCTAATACTTATTTTGCCCTAAGAGCAGGATTAAGAAATGAAATAAACGATATTAATAGATATATTTCAGATATGGCTACTGGCCTAAATGGCGACGCAGTTAAGATTTCTATTTACAGAAATAGCGGACTTGAACCAGTTTTAGCTTTTAGAGAATCACAGGACGACACTGTATTAACTATAGATAAATTTGTTTTTCCATATATGAGTGGAAATTATTTCCTTGGTGATATTGCTAATTATCGTGATTCATTTGCCAATAGAATTTCATCATTAGCAACTGACTATGGGACAAATGATACAAAAGCAAGATGATCTAACCATATTTTATTCAGTTTCCTTGAAGCAAGTGGCTGAACTGCTAGAAGCAATAATAATCCTACAGGAAGAACAGATACATTATTTGGATATATTGACAGAAGTGATGTTTTAATGTCTACATCGCAAGTTAGAGATTTAGCAGCTAACCCACTTAACAAATTTGGAGATCAAGTACGTGGAATGGTAATTAATCCATTTTCATCTGGAATTAATGCTTCAGATCGTGCATTACTTAAAGCAATTAATAGAGGTAAAAACAATGCACATCAAGCAAATGTATCATTGCCAGGTAGCTCACAAACTGAAAAAACATATCGTGCTGATTCATTCCATGAACTTTTAAACTTTGCTTCAATTAATTATGCTAAAGCTAGCTACTCAATTGATAGTGAAAGCTACAACTGAGACATCGCTTATGTTGAATCAAAATTTGATTTGAATGAAATTCAAGCATTATCTGCAAGTGATAATAATAAAGAAGCTGCTGAATTAGTAAAAGCCATTAAACAAGCTGGAAGTGAAACGGATAAAAAACAAGCATTAGCTAACTATGCAATGTATAGATTTAGACATTCTAATTTAGTTCTTTCAGTTGTTGATTTTTCACCAGCAACTGATTTAG
This sequence comes from Mycoplasma milvi, assembly GCF_048284715.1. Lineage (NCBI taxonomy): Bacteria > Bacillati > Mycoplasmatota > Mollicutes > Mycoplasmatales > Mycoplasmataceae > Mycoplasma > Mycoplasma milvi. Next base: position 87,828 of record NZ_JBLWAH010000004.1, read on the forward strand.
TTGCTAACCGTGCTGTATTTTCAAAACTATATGGGATTACTATTATTGATCCAGTATTTAATAAATACTACATGGAGGATACAAGTAAAGCGACTGAAAATGCTCATTTAGTCTTTGATGTTACTAAATTACAAACATTTATACAAGACTTATTAAAAGAACACAATTTTGCTCAACAAGCACAATATTTAAGTCTTTCTGACTTCTTAAGTTTAGTTGGTAATAGTTTGATGTGAAAAGACCATGGTTTACTAGAACCTAAAGATGCTACATTATTTAATGTTTTCTGAGGTGGATTTACTTCAGGAGAACCTTCAAGTGATGTAATAAACTATAACGATACAAGAGTTGAGCCTTTATTAAATGATAAGTTCACTGATTATATTTACAGTATTGCCGAAACTTTAACAAGAGATTATGTGCAAACAGTATATTCACCTGATACCAAAGATTTTGGTAACACCCCTGACTATCTTTCAGGATTAAACGAAGCTATTACAGGGCTTGATTATATTGTAGATGGAACTAAATTAAATTATTTAAATGATAAACGTAATGATATTAAAGGTATTGCAAAAGGACTAAAAGCCACTTTGGAAGCAAGCAGATGAAGTCAATATTTTGAACAAAGCATTGATTCACAAATTTTAGCAAATAAACAAATTGCAAAATTAAAACATGAGTATGAAGATGCCATTGTACAACTAGCTAAATATAAACCTAATACTACCGAATATAATATCTACTCTAATTATTTACATAGTAAACAAGAAGCATATTTAAACGCTACAGCTAATAAAGTTAAAGCAAATCTCGACTTAAAAACACCAATTTTTAAAGAAATTAGTGATAAAGACTTTCTTAATGCAGATTCATATCTTTCATCTAACTACTTTGGAAAATTTATTTCAAACAGTAATGGATTCTTCAAGGATAGATTTGAAAAAGAAACCATCGGTATGGAATTATATGATACTGATAGAAATCCAATAATTGATGAAAACATCAGATTAAAAGACTTTGAAGGAAATAAAATTACAAAACGTCCTGAAGCTTTCTTTATTTCTCAATTATTAAACTATGGGGTTTCAAAAAGAAGTATTTCAGGTATCTTTAGAAACAAAGATTTAGATGCATTAGCAATGTATGGATATATTAAAAAGGATTTAGCTGCGCAAGTAAAATACATTAAATTTACAGATGTTGACACCAAAGAAGAAAAATTCTTAAAAGTAAATACAAATAAAACAAATAACATATTCTGACTCGAAAAACAAGGTGATGTAACAACTAAGAAAACAATTGAAGATTATGGTTATACATCTTGATTAACAGATTATGCTTTAATGGCTAAATATAGAGATGCTTTATTAAAACCAAAACATAGATATTACATCGAATTTGCAAATGATGATAAAAAAGCAATTCAAGATGTAGATCTTGGAAATGTAGATGCGATTTCTGAAAATGCTAAAGCCTCACAGCAATCACCAATTAAAATTATTCCTGAAATGGTAACAGTTGTTAAAAATGGTGTTGAAGTTGAGGAAAAAACTGGAAAATCAATTATTAGTATTGATTATCAATTTAATATCACACATTAGAAAGGAGAGTGATGACTAAAAAAATTAAAAAAATATCAAAATATCTGCTGTTAGCATCAGCTCCTTTGGGATTGATTGCTACAACTGTTGCATGCGGATATCAATCTGCTGATAAAAAGGCATCCGCAATATCAAAAGGATCAGGAATTGGAAATAAATCAATTAAAGTTGATTACGACTTAGGATTAGCAACTGAACCAATTAATAACTTAAACTATGTAAAATACAAGTCAATGGACAAAATCTTGCCTTCACTTGTAGATAGTTTTCTTAAAACCGGACCAACTACAAGTTTAAAGAGAGTTTTAGCTTCTAAAAGAAGTTATAATTTTGTTGTAATGGACAACCCAAAAGATAAAAGTTCAGCTAATTTTGACAAATATATGGAAGAGAATGCTAATGTTTTAACTCAAGATAATGGAACAAGAGGGATTACAGGTTCATATTATTCAATTGACCAATTTAATACAGTTGGTGGTCTAGCTGATGATTCTGCTAGCGGGAATGAATTAAAAAACAAATCAACTATTTTTGCATTTAGAAACCCAAGAAACTCTAACAACTATATGGCTATTACTGGTTTTGTTAATGCAAAGAAAAATAGATGATCTAACGGTGATTATGTTTCTGCACAAGATATTAGAGATTATTTCGAATATGTTTTAGATTTAAATACAGGTTCTCAAAAATTAGATACTATTAAGAAATATGGTTTCCGTGCTGCTGATAAATTTATTGATGCACAAAAAGATTACTTAGCTAAGTTTAACAAAACATACAAAAATCCATTTGGTCGTCGTCCATATGTATGAAATAAGGAAGTAAACACCTATGTGCAAGATCCGAAAGCATTAGTTTATCAATCACAAACTTTTGATAAAAATGGTAAAGCAATTGATACTAAAGAAGTTGCAGCTATTAAGCAAGCAGCTTTAGAATTTGGTTTCTATACAGGACAATTATTCTTAGATTATGACAATAGTTTTATTGCCAATAATCTCAAGTATAATCCTAACTTTAGACTAGATAAAGAAATTCAAGAATTCAAATTTAAGGAAAATGATTCTGATGAGAAGTTAAAAACCATAACAATTGTTAAAAATCCTTATGTTAACCCATATCAAACTTTTTCAGTAGATTCCAAAGGTCTGGAAGGTGGTATTAAATCATTAGCTAAGGATGAAAATTCTTTCAACCTAATTTTTGATGAAAATCATACACCTGACTTATCATATTTATTATTCACCATTTTATATAACTTATATCCAATTAACCGTAAGTATATCGAAACTGAAGCAGGTGGAATTGATAAATATGGTTCAGAACCTGATAAATTCTTAACTACAGGTCCTTTTGTGATACCAAAAGGTGCAGATGGGATCTTGCTTGGTCCTAATGGTTACATCAACTTAGTTAAAAATAAAGAATATTATGATGCTGAAAATACCATGTCAAATAAGATTAAAATTTTATTCTCTACAAATAAGAATACTAATGCTTTATTCTTCGAGGATGGTTACATTTCACAAACCTATATTCCAGCATCTAAGATGACAACTTATTGAGCTGACGAAAACATTAAAAAGTACTTAAACAAAAACCAAGGATATGGAACTATCGCTTTTGGATTTAATTTAGATCAAGAAACTAATGGAGATAGCTATTTACAAAATCAAGATATTAGAAATGCTATTTATTATGCAATTAATCGTGATGACGCCTTAAAATTTGTTGGTTGAGATTTCTCATTCCCTGTAAACACTTGAACAGCATATGGTCAATATAAAACATTTGATGGAAAAAATCTTGAAATGTTTTTTGAGGGAATGAAGGCTAAGGCTAAAAATGATAAAGAATTTCCACTGCAAAACTATGAATATGTAGTTCACATGGCTAAAGGATTTAATTTTGAGAAAACAAAGCGTAGAGATTTAGCTTATGATATTCCTACAGCTGAGTTTTATATCAATCGTTTCAAAAAAGAACATCCTGAAGTAAAACAAATTACTTTACGTTTTCTAAATAATGGACAAGAAGAACAAAAGAAAGCTGGTTCATACTTAAAAGAAGCTATGAACAAAGCATTTGGTGGCTTTATTAATATTGAATTAAAGAGTTTACCAGAAAATATCTTCGCAAGCTTTATTGAAAAAGGAGAGTATGATATTATTTATCAAAACTATGACAGAATTGGTGGAAATGGTGCACAAGATTATGTAATGGCTTTCTTTAAAAAAGACGAAATTGATACAATTAACCAAAAAACCATTGCCTTTAAAGAAAACCCAGTTGGCTCATTTACTTATGCAGATTATTTAAGTGACTTAGTCCTAGAGGAACTAAGAAAACAAGATCCAAATGTATCTCGTTTAAACTTATTGCAAAGTGATCTTGCTTCTATAATGAATGTAATTAATAGTAATGATAATTTAACTAATGCCTTTAATGATGTGCTAAATAGCAATGAGACAAATAAAATATTAGCTTTTAGTGATGCATACTTAGAACAAATTACACATGAAGTGGCAAATGCTAATGCTTCTATAACTAATAGATATTCAAAACAATACATTAAAGCTTTATTAGATTACTTAATGTTGATTGATAAAAAAGAAGATAGTTCCCAACAAAGATTACATAAATCTAATATTAGAAAAGCAAGATTACATTCAGCCTTTAATCTTTTCTTACCTACTTTTATGAGTGTGCAAGAAATTTCTGATTTAACAAATGCAACTCAAGAAAGACTTGAATTTAATCAAGATAACATTTTTAACACCGGTGATGATGATCAAGCACAAAGAACAGCACCAAAATTCTGAGATAAATTCATTGAATTAGCTTTACCTAAATTTGAAGAATCGACTTTTGAATACACTTCTAGATTGTCATCATTCTTTACAGGGAACTTTTCTGACGAAGAAATTAATCAAAATTGAGAGCAAAGTGTTGTATATCAATTTATAGGCTCACTTGAAAAAGTGATTAGAGATTCAGCTATTGTAGTTCCACTTATGGAGGTGGATACTAACTGAGAAGTTACAAAAGTTGGTGGAGTAGATTCACTATTTAGATTCTCACTTCAATATGCTTATGATATGACCAGACCTCCAAGAAATGGTCTACCAACAACAAGGGAAGGATAATAATGCAGAAAATAAAATATAATAATGAAACTTACGCATTAAACGATGCAAAAGTTTCTTTTAGAAATAAAAGAAGCAATGAACTAACTTTAATGCAAAAAATACTCGCAATTGATTCTCCATTTTTAAGAACCTTTTGAAGAGTATTTAAAATTATTTTAGAATTCTTTATTATTGGACTTATTGTTATCTCTATTACTTTCTTCTTAATTAACTCAGTGCCTGGAGAGAATCCTTTAACACAAGGCTTAGATGAAGCATCAAGAAAAGCTGTTGAAGAAAAATATGGATTAAATTTACCTTTAATTCAAAGATACTTTAATTATTTAAAGGGCTTATTTACAGGAAATTTTGGAATTTCACTTTCATTATTCCCTGGTCAAGAAATAAACTCATTTATTTGAGATAGATTTTACAAATCATTTTTAGTTGGAATCTTTTCAGTTGTCCTAACTGTAGGGATTGGTATACCTCTTGGGATTTGAATTGGTAAAAATCCAGGTGGATGAGTTGACAATATTTCAACTATTATAGTAAGTATTTTTTCATCAGTCCCTTCAATCATTTTTGCTTTAGTACTTGTCTTTTTAGGTCGTGCTATTGGTATGCCATATGTATTTGATCACACCAACTTTATTACTTTCATTCTACCTGGCCTTGCCCTTTCACTTGGAAGTATCATTGTTTATATTAAATACATTCGTACAGAATTAAATAGAGAATTAAATTCTGTACATGCTAAATTTGCTTACTTAAAAGGTGTATCAAAAAATAGATTTGTTTGAATGCATGCGCTTAAACCTGCTTTATTCCCTATTGCAACATTCTTCCCAGCAGTTATCTTTGGATCATTTATCGGAAGTATCTTTATTGAACAAATCTTCCTAATTCCTGGGTCTGGGGACACATTGCTTCAAGCAATTCAAACCAAAGATTATAATGTTATCTTATTCTTAATTGTTATGTTTGCTTTATTAACAGTGCTTTCATATGCTTTCCGTGATATTTTATATGAAGCAATTGATCCAAGAATTAGAAGAAGAGGAGCTTAGAATGAATCAAGAAAACGAACAAAACCAACAGTCAAAAAAACCTTCTAAAGCTAAAGCTTTCTTCGAAAAATGAGCAAACAACATTAAAGCACGTGCTTCACTTGGAAAACAAAATGAAGCTAACATGCAAGACTTATCAGCACCTAATCCAATTACTCAACCATTTAACTACCAAAGTTGAAAATTGGTTGGTAAAATTATGGATTATCAATCTGACATGCACATGGGGTCAGAAACTAAAGCTTTTAAAGAATTTATTAATAGATTTTCGCGTTCATTTGCTGGTGTTTTTGGACTAGTTACTTTAGTAACATTAGTTTTACTAGCAATCATTATTCCATTTACTACTCAAGATCCAACAACTACAAATATTTCAGCTAAATCACTTACATTTAACTCATATGATTCAAACAATATTTATCACTTCTTTGGAACTGATGATGTTGGGAGAGATTATTGAGCTAGATTATGATGAGGATTGCGTTACTCAATTGCACTTGCCTTTGTGGTAACTGCAATTGAAGTTGTAATTGGACTAACTATCGGAATCATGATGGGTCAATTTGAAATGTTTGACAAAATAATGACATTTATTATTAAGGTTATCTCAATTGTACCTACAATTATTATCTTAATCTTAATGACTATTATTATTTCACCTAGTTTCTGAGTTATTGTTTTTTCACTTTCATTAACTTCTTGAACAGGAATGGCCAACCAAATTAGAGCCCAAGTAAAACGTGCTAAATACTTTGAATGAGTATCAGCTTCTAAAATTTTAGGAACTCCTACTTGAAAAATTCTTAAAAACTACATTCCAGTAATCTTACCGATATTAATTACTCAATTAGTCTTTACTATTCCTGGAGTTGTGCTATCTGAAACTTCTCTTGCTTTCATTGGACTTGCAATCGAAGATGTGCCTACTCTTGGTAACTTAATTTCAGATGGTCAAAAATTATTCCCAGACTATGTAAGATATGTCTTTGTACCTGCAACCTTCCTAATTTTAATTACAACTAGTGTCCAACTTATTGGTGCTTCTGTGCAAGACTCATTAAGAAGACAAAGATAGGAAATTATGAAATCAGAACACTTATCACAAGATCAAAAAAATATCGCTAAACGTCAACGTGAAATTCAACGTGCACGTGATATAGCTGCAGGACACACAATTGGACATAAATTATGACGTAAGTTTACTGTTTATCTAGCTAATAAATTTTCATTCTTCTCATCAAAAAACAACTTATTTGATTGAGAAGAATTCGAAAAGAATGTGCAATATAAAGTCTTACCTAATGGGGAAAGAGTAAAAATAGCTGCTGAAATCAATGATGTACAGTTATCATTTACTAACCCATCTAGACCTGGTGAAAAAAATAAAGTTTTAAGAGGACCTTCACTTCAAATTTATGAAGGAAAGGTACATGCTATTATTGGTGAATCAGGATCTGGAAAATCAGTTATTACTTCTTTACTTTATGGATTAACAGGTGATAATGCTGTTATCGATAGTGGTGAAGTAAAACTATATAATAATAATGTAGAGAAATTTACATTTAAAGATTGAGAAAAATCTCACTACCGTGGAAGAGTTGTTTCAGCTGTCTTCCAAAACCCAATGTCAACTTTAAACCCTACTATGAAAGTTGGAAAGCAAATCATGGAAGGTATGCTAATTAATAAAGTTGTCAAAAATAAAAAAGAAGCTTACAACAGAGCTGTAGAATTCTTAAAATTAACTAAAATTTCAGACCCTGAAGGGGTTATGAAACTTTATCCTCACGAAATGTCAGGGGGAATGATCCAACGGGTAGTTATTGCAGCTATTGTGGCTCTTGAACCTAAGATCTTAGTTATGGATGAGCCTACTACTGCTCTTGACCCTACTGTACAAGCTTTAGTACTTGATGTTATTCAAGACTTACAAAAGAAATTAAATCTTTCAATTGTCTTTATTACCCACGACCTTGGAGTAGTTGCCTCAATTAGTGATTTTATTTCAATTATGTATGCTGGACAAATTATTGAAGAGGGAACTGCAAAAGAAATCTTGCAATACCCTCAACACCCTTATACATGAGGACTAATTCTAAGTATGCCTGATGTTAATAGAGGTGATCGTTTGGCAACAATTAGAGGTTCGGTTCCATCAAACTTAAATAATATTGTTGGAGATGCCTTTGCAGTTAGAAATGACTACGCCTTAGGAATTGACTTTGTAGAAGAACCTCAATTCTATTACTTGTCAGAAACTCATAGAGTTAAATCAGCACTTCTTGATGAACGTGCTCCAGAATATGAGCCACCTAAACACATTCAAAAATTATGAAAGGAGTTTTTAGCTAAGTCTAAATAATATGTCTCAAAAACCTTATTATGAAACAAAAAGAAAATTCCTTTTCTTTAAACAAAAATATATTCGTTTTAACACACCAGGCGTTGAAGGTATGCTTGAAGTTCCAAAAGGAAAAACCTTACTAGCTACTTTAAGAAATGTTGATATTACTTATGGTTCTGGCTCAAAAGAATTCCGTGCAGTTACTGACATGAATATGAACATTTATCGTGGAGAAGTTTTAGGTCTTGTTGGTGAATCTGGATCTGGTAAAAGTACAATTGGAAGAGCAATTATCGGACTAACGCCACATAGTTTTGGAGAAATTAAAATTTTTGATAAAGTTGTGCCTAAAAAGATGACTAGAGGATTTAAATTTGGAAAAAGACTAAAAGAATATAAAGAAATTGAAAACTTTATGGTTAATAAAGTTCAAATGATTTTCCAAGATCCTGCTAACTCATTAAACCCACACATTAATGTTGAAGCAGTAGTTTCTGAAGGGTTAACAAACATCAAAAATGCTAAAGAAATTTACTTATTTAATATCGATCAAGATGTTGAAAAAGAAATATATACAAGATGACTACCTGAAGAAAATTATTCACAATTTTATGGTGAATACAAAAAACAATTAGATGCTGATATAGCATTAAATGAAAATGTAGCTTTTGATGCTCTATATATCAAACTTGCTAATGAATTATCAAATTATGCAGAATTAAATCAAGCGAGCGAATACTTAGAGCAAGCCAAAATACATCGTGAAGAATTAAACAAATTAAGCGAAGTTGAATGTAAAAGAATTTTAGTCCGTGACATCTTAAAATCAGTAGGACTAGATGACTCTGTACTTAAACGTTATCCACTAGAATTCTCTGGAGGACAACAACAACGTATTGGTATTTCACGTGCTGTAGTGCTCCGCCCTTCATTATTGATTGCGGATGAACCTATTTCAGCGCTTGATGTTTCTATTCAAGCTCAAGTGGTAAACATCTTTAATGAACTTAAAGAAAAATATAACTTAACTATCTTATTTATCGCTCATGATTTACGTATGGTTGAATATATTTCAGATCGTATTGCAGTTATGAATAAAGGAAGATTGCTTGAAATTGGAACAACTGATGAAATTATGAACCATTCATTACACCCTTATACAAAATCATTATTAGATGCTGTTCCTTCAATTGAAGGGGAAAAAGGGAGCTTAATTGGGTATACTTATAACCCAGCAATTCATGGCTATAATTCTTTAAAACAACCACAATGAATTAAAATTAATAATGATCACTATATTTTAGCAACGCCAGAAGAGCTAGATGAGTGACGCAGAGGAATTTATAAATAATATAAATACAAAAGGAGATATATTATGAAACTAAAAGGAATTTTATTAACCTTAAGTGGATTAACGCTAGCAGCTACACCCGCACTAGCTATTAGTTGCCATAAACCTGAGCAAAAGCCAGGTGAAGAAACTAAAGAACCACAAGATAAAGAAAAAACAGAAGTTAGTTTAAAAACAGAATTAAATAGAATGATTAATAGTATTACTAATTTAGAAATTAAAAATAAATCACAATATACTGTTGATCAATTGGTAGGGATGGATAAACAAGAATTATCGAATCTAATCGAAATTTCAGCACCTGAATATGATAGTAAAAAATATGGTGTAACTGTAACAAAAGCTGAAAAAAAATTAAATAAAGATGCAACAGCTTATGATTTAGATTTAACTATTCAATTGTTTAATAAAGAAAATATTCAAATTACTTCGTTCCAAAGAAAGTTTAGAGAATTATCTGGCTTCAATATTGCGATCGAGGAAGTTAAAGCATTAATCGCTAACAAGAATATTCACAATTTTGCTAAAAACATTACTTTAAGTGTTGAAAATAAATCTGAAATTTTAACAAAAGATGTTACAAAAGAACAAATTATAGTTTCAATTAGTCCTGATGCAGAATATAAAGATTTATATGAAATTGAAATTGAAAGCTTTAGACCGAAAGCAATAAACACTGTTTTAGAAGTTACTTTGTTAATTTTATCTAAAGAAAGTGATGCAAAAGAAACTGTTAATTTTGATATTGAAGGATTTAAGGCTGATAAAACAACTTTAAATGATGAACAATTAAAAGAAGCATTATCTGCTAATATTAAAGATATTGAATTAACTGTAGATGATAAGAAACTTTTCCCATCACAAGTTAAAAATGAAAATATTGTGGCAAGTAAATATGATGCTGAACTATTTACTTTCAGTATTTTAAATGAGCAAGATAAGCCAGCATTAGAACCACAATTTAAATTAGATCCATTTAAATATGCTAAAATGAGTTTAAAAGTTAGATTCCAGTTAACTGCAAAAAATAATTCTGAAATTACAGGTGTGGGTGAATATGAAATCACTAAAGGATTTCCTGACATTTCAAGAAGTATTTCTAAAACACCATTAGCAAAAACTGTTGAATCTGACCCAACCAGACCAGAATTTCCAAATGTCGCAAAATACCTACAAGTTCAATATCATAAAACAGTTAATGGCAAAAAAGACCCTAATGCAGTTACTGCATTTCTTAAAAAAGACTTAGATCCAATTAATGATAATGATCCTTACAAAGATATAAAATCCAAATATAAAGATTTACGTCAAAAAATTATTGAAAATCTATTTGTAAAATCATCTGATGGAACCGGATCTTTAATGATTGTCCCTAATTTAGGAAATACTCATAGAACATTCTTAACATGAATTTTATTCACTATTGATAGACAATATTATGCAACAACACCTAAAGCAGAGCTATATCAATTATTTAATTCACCACTAAAAAAAGATGGATTCAATCAATCTAATTCTTATAGTGTTGATAGCATTATTAATATTGCTAAAAGTACTGTTAATAATGGTAACATATAACTTAAAAATCCAGCCTAACAATTTTGTTAGCACTGGATTTTTTTACGCTTTGATATCAGGATCTGCCTTACCTTGAGCTTTTCATTTTTCAAGTAAAGCTTCTCACTGAGCAAAATTTTCGCATTCTAAATATTCAATTTGATCAGCATTAATTGATAGATCAAAACGAGGAGAGATTTTGGTATTAGTATAAAAATTGTATCAATTCTTAATTTTAGCGATATCATCAAGGGCATCTTGTTTATTTAATTTAAAAGCATAAGTTTGTAAACTACGTTGACTTAAATCAATACTTTCAGGATGTTCATAATCCTCAGGACGTAAGAATAAGGCTACAATTGAGTAAGAATCTGCTCCTTTTAAGTATGAATATAATTGAGCTTGCTTACGATAAGAAGGATCGACACCTTCTTTAGCTCAAAGGTCTTTTTTCTTTTCACCAGCAGTTTTAATTTCTAAAATCATATTTTTAGCAGGTAAATATCCATCAGGTACCCCTCCAATAATTGGATCTGAGGCAAAGAAATCATAATTGTATGCTGCTGCTTCATAATTTTCAATTGTTGTATTTGGCATTTTACTACGCAAGTAATCAAAAATACGAGGTTCTAGCACAACTCCGGCATGTACATATTTTTGTGTCAGAACTGGTAGTTTTAAACGAGTAATGTGACAAAAGGCACTAAATTCATTTCTAAAGGCATCCTTAATTAAAATGTCTGAAATAGAGCTCCCTCCCATTTTCTTATATTTATCAAATTGTCCAGCAGAATGGAGCTTGTCATATAGTTGGTCACTTAAGATTAAAATTTGCTTTTCATAATCTATAAAGTAATCTGTTTTATTAAAAAATTTTCTAGGCATAATTTAATTTTAACATAAGGCAAAAATAAAATAGTCATTATGACTATTTATTAATGTGATTACGAATTATAACATCAGCAATAACCTTTACATTGTCAAATTTTGGATATCATTCTAAATCGATTAGTGTGTTTTGAGGAACAATCTCATCGAAACAAATATTTACTAATTTATCAAAACTTGTTTCAGTTGAGTTATCATCAACTCCGGGTACGAATTTAGTTGCATCCATAAACTTTTCAATTCTGATAGCTAAAACTTTAACTTCATCACCTTCTTTTACATGTTTTTCTAGTGATGCTTTATTACCTTTGAAGTAATCTAATTCATTTGGAAATCTAAGGTCATCAATAATAAATAAACTGTTTAAGTTTTCTTTAGATGATTTTTCCATAGTTTCTCTAATCTTATCAAACACTTTAGCACATCAAACGTTTGAGTCAATTTTTCTTCCCACTTCACCCATTGCAATTCATAAAGGTCTTACAATTTCTTTATCGATACCATCTCAGTTAATTTCATCTAAGATGGGTTGTGTAATTTGCTTAATTGGTTGAGCGAATGATAAAATATGAATATTATCATTGAACTGTTCTTTTAATTTATTTGATAGTTCAGTACTTAAAAGTCCTTTTCCACTTCTTCTTTTACCATTAATTAAAATAATTAAATGTGTGTTTTTTTTCATGTTGTTCCTCCATATAATATAAAAAAAGCCACTAGCTTCTTATTGTTTTGTTATGTTATTATACATTGTAATTAGCTAAGATTTAAATAAAACCTAAAAAAAGCTTAAATGTGAAAAAAAGAATTTCCACATTTATTTTTTTTAGCAAATATTCAATTTTTTACAATAAATAATGTAATATTTGATATATGAAAAAGATTAAATTATTATTAAACTCAATTATTGGAACTACTTTTTTAGCTTTACCAGCTCTTTCTGTAGTTGCTTGTGGAACTAAAGACACAGAAGTTAAGGGACCAGATGTCAAACCTTTTCTTTCTTTATATAGCAAACTAGAGTTTACATATAAGGGTAATAAAGCCGAAACATATGCTAAAGATGCTAAAGCTGAAAACATCGAAATTAAGGGCTACAATAAAGAAGAATTCCAAATAACTATTAAAAACGTTGAACCAGAATCTTATTTAGCAACAACTATATCTATTAAATACGAAATAATAGATTTAAAAACTAATTCTAAATCAAACGAATTAGTGTCTACTATCAGTGGATTTAAAGCCGAAGAAGCATCAAAATAATAATAAATAGCCATTTTGGTTATTTTTTATTTTTTTATTAGGAATGTAATAATATAGTGGTATTATTTAATCAATATTTCCAACACACATAGCCTTAAAAGCTAAAAAATATTTTGAAAAATAAATTAAAAATTTGTTGATTAAAAAATATTTTGGTGTTATAATATTATCGCTTGTTATCACGAATAACAAACACAAAAAAGTTCTTTGAAAACTAGATATATACAATGTACATGACAGTCAATTTTTTCGAG
>NZ_JBLWAH010000005.1:0-76031 GCF_048284715.1 Mycoplasma milvi
TCGAAAAAATTGACTGTCATGTACATTGTATATATCTAGTTTTCAAAGAACTTTTGCTTCATTTAAGTTGCGATATTATTATATAACAGATTTTTATTTTATGAAATAAAAAGATAAATATTTTTTTATTTCATTCTGTAATACTTTAGCACTAACTAAATGAGTAAACATATAATAACAAAAAAATCGCGAAGTGCGATTAAAAAATTATTTTTTTATATAGCAGCTAATATTTCATTATATAGGGACTGATTATCAAGAATATAAGACTTCATGTTTTTCTTTCCTTGAGCTACATTTTCACCTTTATAGCTAAATCATGCACCCTTTTTCTCAATAATTCCATTTTCTAAGCCAATATCAACTAATTCACCTGACTTGTCAAGGCCAAGAGAGAAATATAATTCGGATTGCCCAGTTTTATAAGGTATAGAAAGTTTGTTCTTAACAACCTTAAATTTGATTTCACATCCTACTATATCTTTTCCTTCAACTATTGGTGATCCTTTTCTAACTTCAATTCTTACACTAGAGTAGAATTTTAAAGCTCTCCCACCAGGAGTAGTTTCAGGACTCCCGAAAATCACTCCCACTTTTTCTCTTATTTGGTTAATAAATATAATAGTGGTTTTGTTCTTATTGAGATTTCCAGTAATTTTTCTTAGCCCTTTTGACATTAGTCTAGCTTGTGCGCCAATTTGCAAATCAGTCATTTCGCCATTTAGTTCAGCTTCTGGCACTAAAGCAGCCACACTATCAACAACAATTAGATCAATTTTTCCTGTTTTAGCTAAAATATCAACTATTTCTAAAGCTTGTTCACCAGAATCTGGTTGAGATAAGATTAATTTGCTAGTATCAACCCCAATTTTTTGTGCGTATTCTGAATCAATAGCATGTTCTGCATCAATAAATGCAGCAATGCCCCCTTCTTTTTGTACTTCTGCGATTGCATTTAACGCTAAAGTTGTCTTGCCTGAACTCTCTGGTCCAAATATTTCAATTATTTTACCTTTTGGGAAGCCTTTAATTCCTAAGATCTTATCCAAGATATAACTTCCACTGTGAAATGTATCTATAGATATATAAGGTATATCTCCTAGTACCATAATAGATTCTTGACCTAGTTTTTTACTAATTTCTTTAATAGTTTCCTTAATACATTCTGAAATATTAGTTTCATTTTTAGTTTGTTCTAATTCTTTTTCTTCCATATAGTCCTTTCATTTATTTATCTAATAAATTAAAAAAAGGTTAAAAAGAACAGAAAGTGAACAAAATACAAAAAAGTATGCATTTACATGCACACTTTTGGTTGTAAATAAATTATTTAATGATTCTTGTTACTGAACCAGCACCAACTGTACGTCCACCTTCACGGATAGAGAATTTTGTTCCTTCTTCTACAGCGATAGGAGCGATTAATTTAACTTTTAAGTTAACGTTTTCACCTGGCATAACCATTTCACGACCTGGTTCGAATTCAACTCCACCTGTTACGTCTGTTGTACGGAAGTAGAATTGAGGTTTGTAGTTCTTGAAGAATGGTGTGTGACGTCCACCTTCTTCTTTCTTAAGTACATAAATTGCAGCTTCGAATTCTGTGTGAGGAACGATTGATCCTGGTTTAGCAAGAACTTGTCCACGTTCTACGTCTTCACGGTTTACACCACGTAGTAATAACCCAGCGTTGTCCCCTGCTTGTGCTTCTTTAAGGTTTTTACGGAACATTTCAATTCCAGTAACAACTGTTTTCTTAGTAGGTTTTAATCCAACGATTTCAACTTCGTCATTTAATTTAAGTGTTCCACGTTCTACACGTCCTGTAGCAACTGTTCCACGTCCTGTAATTGTAAATACGTCTTCAACAGCCATTAAGAATGGTTTATCGAATTCTTTAACTGGTGTTTCAATGTATGAATCAACAGCTTCCATTAATTCCATAACTTTGTCTTCGTATTTAGCATCACCTTCAAGTGCTTTTAAAGCTGATCCACGGATGATTGGAGCGTTATCTCCATCAAATCCGTATTCTGAAAGAAGTGAACGAATTTCCATTTCAACTAATTCGATCATATCTTCTTCACCTTCTAACATATCACATTTGTTTAAGAAAACAACGATACGTGGAACACCAACTTGTTTAGATAAAAGAATGTGTTCACGTGTTTGAGGCATAGGTCCATCTGTTGCAGCAACAACTAAGATAGCACCATCCATTTGAGCAGCCCCTGTAATCATGTTTTTAACGTAGTCAGCGTGACCTGGACAGTCTACGTGTGCATAGTGACGTTTTTCTGTTTGATATTCGATGTGTGAAGTATTAATTGTAATTCCACGTGCTCTTTCTTCTGGAGCATTATCGATTGAAGCGTAATCACGAGCTTCTGATAAACCTTTTTTAGCTAAAACTGTAGCAATAGCAGCAGTTAAAGTTGTTTTACCGTGGTCAACGTGTCCGATTGTACCAACGTTAACGTGTTCTTTTGAACGATCAAAATCTAATTTTGCCATATTTGTAATCCTTTCTATATAAATATAATTAGATATTATTTTTTTATTTAAGTTATTTTTGTTTTAGCGCTAAAACCAACCTTAAGTCTGGTCTTTCATCCAGATCCTGTCCGTTTATATTAGCAATGTAATTTTATCAAATTTTTTATATTTCAAGAAAAATGTAATTAATTTATTAATTGCTTAAAAATGAACTTAAAAAGCACATTTTAAAATAATTTCATTTGGTTTGTTTCATTTAAATAATCAAGAATTCCTAATTCTTCATTTAAATATTTATATAAGCTAGCATTGACACCACTACGTTTTTTGAAATCTTCCTTAGACATATAAGGGCTTTCTTCTCTTCCTTGTATTATTTTTGTTGCCACTGCTTCACCCAGTCCACCTATTGCAGAAAATGGTGGAATCAAGGTTTTATGCTCGCGATCAACTACTCATTCTGTAGCAAGTGACCTAGTTAAATCGATATTTGAGATATTAAATCCTCTAGCATATAGTTCACGGGCTATTTCTAAAGTTTGTAATAAGTTTTCTTCTTTAACTTTTTTATCGCGTAAGGATTCAATTTCCTTAATTTTTTTATTAATTTTTACTGCACCATAATCATTTTTTAAAGTTTGAATATCGAACTCTTCAACTCTAGTAGTAAAAAATGTTGCATAGTATTCAAGTGGGTAATATAGTTTAAATCAAGCAATTCTTCAAGCCATTAATACATATGCAGTAGCATGTGCTTTTGGAAACATATATTTAATTTTCTTCATTGAATCAATATACCAATCAGGTACATTACTACTTTGCAATGATGCTACTTCTTCATCAGTTAGTCCCTTACCTTTACGAACTTTTTCCATTATTTTGAAAGCATATAAAGGTTCTACTCCACGGTTAATTAAGTAAACCATGATATCATCACGACATGAGATAACATCTTTTAGTGTAAATCCTCTTTCATTAATTAAACTTTGAGCGTTTCCTGTTCAAACATCAGTCCCATGAGATAATCCTGAAAGTGAAATTAAGTCAGCAAATGATTCAGCTTTAGCTTCATATAGCATCCGTCTAACAAAGTTAGTTCCAAATTCAGGCAATCCAAGTGCACCTGTAATTTCACCACCAATATCCTTAGGTTCAATTTTTAAAGCTGCAGTACTGCTAAAAAGTGACATGACTGCTGGATCCTTTTTAGGAATGTCTTTTTTAACATCTAGTCCAGTTAATCTTTCTAGCATTCTAATTGCAGTTGGATCCACGTGTCCTAAAATATCTAATTTTAAAACGTTATCGTGAATAGCGTGGAAATCAAAGTGTGTTGTTTTTCAATCCAAGGTAGTATCATCAGCAGGATAATTAATTGGAGTAAAGTCTTCAACATCATACTCTTTTGGGATAATAATAATTCCTCCAGGGTGTTGTCCAGTTGTTCTTTTTACACCTTCCATTTTGCTTGAAAGAAAATCAATATATGGTCCACTAAATTCAAAGTCATATTCTTCGACAGCTTTTTTAACATACCCGTAAGCAGTTTTACTCTTAATAGTTGAGATAGTTCCAGCTCTAAATGTATGACTTTCTCCAAAAAGTCGTTTAATTTCATTATGAATTTCAGCTTGGTAATCACCTGAGAAGTTTAAATCGATATCAGGAACCTTGTCAGCATTAAACCCTAAAAAAGTTTCAAAAGGAATAGTTTGTCCATCTTTTTCCATTGTAATATTACAGTTAGGGCAATTTTTATCATCTAAATCGAATCCGGAAGTTATTCCTTCTATATTAACTAATTCAAAATTCTTACATCTAGGACAAATGTAATGTGGTGGAAGTGGGTTTACTTCAGTAATCCCTGACATAGTAGCTACCAATGAAGAGCCAACACTTCCACGACTACCTACAAGGTATCCATTGTCCAGAGATTTCTTAACTAACTTATGTGAAATTCAGTAAATTACATCAAACCCATATTTTAAAATAGGTGTGATTTCTTTTTCAAGTCTTTCCTCAATTAGTTTAGGTAATTTTTCTCCATATTTTTCATGTGCAGTTTTATAAACTAGTTCATATAACTTATCTTTTGAATTATCAAACTTGGGTGTATACAAGTCATTATGAATAACTTCGATATCATCAGCTACTAAACTTGCAATGTGATTTGGATTGTTAATAACCAAATCTTCCACCAATTCAGGCTTATTTATAAAACTAAATGCCTCCACCATTTGATCAGTAGTAAAGAATTCCAAATCAGGTAGTTTCATAGTTTTAGCTTGTGCTTTACGATAATCAAATAGGAAGTGAGTTGCATTACCAATTCCTTTCGAATAGACTAAACACTTAAATACATTTTTATCTAATTTATCCTGATATCTAACATCTCCAATAGCCACAGGAATCTTTTTGTGTGCTATAGCACTTCTTAACATTCTTAAAATGGTATCTTGTACTTCAAATTGAGAGAATTTATCAGGTGATTCAATATAGTGGTCTAAAGCATAAATATGAGGTATTTCTATGTAGTCAAACTTATCAATTAAAGTATCAATGGCTAGATTTGAAGAGTAAAACATGTAGTCTAGCAATCTAGATTTCAATCCTCCTGACCCAATTAATAAGTTTTCACTCTTAGGCAAGTCTTCAAAGAATAATTTTGGTGATCCAAAATAGCGTTGGGTTAATGATAGTGTTACTAAATTAAATAATTCTTTTAATCCAGCTTGATTTAAGGCTAAAACAGTAATTTGGCTTGATCTTGTCCGATTATAAATACTAATATCTTGTATGCTATCTAATTGATTAAATGTATTAATTCCTCTTTCAGATAATAATTGCATAGCCTTAATTCAAGCTTGGGCCAAAACATCAGCATCATAGTCAGCACGATGGGCTACATTCGCATCATAAATAACAGATAAATTGGCACAAAAAGCACCTAAATTATGCTCTCTTTTTTCACTAAATAAGTATCTTGAAACAATCAATGAGTCAATGAAGAAAGTGTGAGGTAATTGGCGCCCTTCTTGAATGAATTTTTGATAGATAAAATGTGAATCGAAATGTGCATTGTGAGCAACACAAATGCGATTATTAATAATCTCATAAATTTTATCTAACCCTTCTTGTAAACTATATCCTTCTTCTTCTAGCATTTTATCAGTAATGTTGGTTAAGTTAATTGTAGTTGAAGAAAGAGGTTTTCTTGATTTAATAAAAAATTGATGTGTTTCCTTAATTTCTCCATCAACCACTACTGAAGCACCAAACTCAATTAGGTCTCCATATTGGGCTGATAGGTGGGTGGTTTCAATATCTAGCACCACATATTGGCTATTTAAAATATTACGATCTACACCATCATAATTAAGTAAAAAGTTGTGGTTTTTGTCAATTACATCAAAGGAAACTCCATAAATTGGCTTAATACCAGCTTTTTTAGCAGAGGCAAAAAACTCAGGGAAACCTTGCACACCATTAGAGTCAACTAAGGCTACGGCACTGTGTCCAAAGTTTTTTGCAATGCTAATAATTTCTTTTGGCTCTAACAATCCATCCATAGTACTCATTTTTGAACGAGTTGATAATTCAACACGTTTAAAATCAGCTGTATCACTACGTGAATTTCTAGGGTTATCAATTTTGGCAAAATAATTTGCTTTAATGATTTTATTTAATGGTCCTTCTCCACGATATGAATAAGGGTTTGCAACTGTGCCATAGACCTCAACATAATCATTTACTTCAGGAATATATTCAGGTAAATTATCATTATTAACAAAGTAACTAATTTCTACAGCATCATAATAATCAGAAACATTTATTTTATAAATCTTAAATTCAGGTTTTTCTATTACATCAACTCTGTAAACTAATCCTGATATCATAACTGGAAGATCAATTACTTCAGGTGCTAGTGTGGAAATGTAGTTTATAGCTACAGCAGAGTAATTTCTGGATTTATTATTTCTTCTAAAGTTTCTATTTTGGTTATATTTATTATTAGCAACCTTACGTTCAAAATTATCTTCAGCTGCATAATTATCATTAGAGTAAATTGATGCACTTTTTTGGTATTGACTTCTAATTTGATTATCAATATCAGACCCTAAATTAGGAAGATATTTTGGCAGTAGAATAAAGTTTTTAAAACCAAAATTACGCATAGCACTAGAAAGTATTCCAGCTTGAAATTCTAACTCTTTCCCTTGCTCTTGGTCAGAATAAGAAAACTCTCAAGCATTATTATGAGAATTGTAACTTAATAAATCAAATGTTTTTAAATATTGATGTAATGCGTAATTATTTAATTCATCTTCAAGTTCTAATATCCCTAATATATAATTTTTGAACTCAGAATTGCTAAAATCAAGATTTTCAAATTCTCATTCAATTCAAAACTTTTCTTTTTTGCATGCATAAAACAATGTTTCAAAATCATTTCATGTTGGCAAAGAACTTACTAGGAACACTTTTTGATACTTAATCTCATTTTGAGTCCCTCTTTTGAACTCAATCTTTTCACTATTGAATTTAGCATCTTGTAGAGATGATAAAAAACTTAGGCCTAAATAGTCCATAAGTTTTTGAAATTTTTTATCTGAATATTGCATATTAATCCTTTCCTATAGTGTCGAACTGGCAGCAAGTACACCAAAAAACATGAACACAAATGAAATTGAATCTATCCGATCAAGTAAACCACCATGTTCTTTTAAAATATTTGAAAAATCCTTAATTTCATTTCTTCTCTTAATTAATGAGAAGTATAAATCTCCCAATAAAGCAATAATTGGTGAAATAAATAAAAAGGCTAATAAATATGGAAAGAATCTAGAGTGAGGGTCTAAAAGAACTCCAGCAACTGAATTTTTATCTAATCCCCTAATTCCATAAACTGCATAAATATAAATTAAAGTAATTAGGAAAGAAGCTAAATAACCTGCAATTGCTCCTTCTCAAGTTTTTTTAGGACTGATTGCTGGTGCTAGTTTGGCCTTAACAAATTTGTGACCTAAAAATCTACCTCCAAAGTATCCCCCAATATCATATGAGCTAGCTACTACAATCATTAAGATTACTAATTCAATACCAATCTTTTGTGTCATCAGTACAATAAATGACTTAACAAAAATAGTTAAAAATAGTGACATAAATCAAAGTGAAATAGTTTTGATAATTAAAGCTAGAATGTTCACATTATCAATGACAACTAATCTAATTAAGAAAAAAACTAAAGCAATAATAAAAGTAGTTAGAGGTGCTCAATAGTCAAAAACATATTGAGTAAATAATGTTCCAAAATAGTATCCTAACGCACTACTTTCGCCACTAACTGTTACATTATTAATAGGCAGATTAATTAATGCGTCTGAGGAAACTGCTCCACGACCAAAAAGTACTTCAAGGAACATATTTGGCCCTAGCATCATTGATAAAACATAAAATATAGTTAATATAATTGAGGGAATTAGCATATTACTATAAGCATGTGATAGCTCATAGAATATTCAACCGACCATAATCCCTAATAATGCTATAGCAAAGGCTCTAAGGGTTCAAAATCCCGCTGTAGAAAAGCCTTGGTATAAATCTGATCTAAATGAGTATGCTAAAACTATGACTAAAAGTACTAAAACAGCAACTATAATCAAAGCTGGTATAAAACGATTTAGTCAAAAGTTTTTTTGTCTTTCTTGTGTTTCTGTTTTCATATATCTATTATATTAAATTCCTTTCTTTTTGGTCTTGAATTAGACAGCAACCCTATAGGGTCTTAAGGTATTATTTTGCTTCTAAAAATAAGTAAATGTACCCTTGAGCAATTAAGTGGGGATTGTAATTATAATGTTCTTTCAAATAGATTCCATCTCCTCCTGTAAGCAAGATTTCATATCCATTTTTACCTTGGCAGTGAGATAAAATAAAACCATTTAGTAAGTTATATAGCCCTGAATTTAAGGCTTGTATAGTATTTTGACCTAGTTTTGTTTCAATGGTATAAGGGATACTTAATTGAGTAATTTTCTCTTGTAAATGTTGGTAAGAAAAGTAAGCTCCTGGAGCAATTGAAGCTCCTTGCAACGTCCCTTGTGTTATTTTTAATCCAACTAAGGCACTTCCAAACATAAAAACATAAGCATTTAAAATCTGGTTGCTAGCACAATATTGCATGCAAGCTAAAATATCAATTCCAAGTTGCTTTCTATCGATATTTTTGTCAATTGCCAAATGTGCTCCATAAGAATTATCTAAAATAGTAATCTTGCTAAATCCAATTGCTTTTAAATTAGTTCGTAATTTGTTTTGGTAAGTTGTATCAGCATTAGTGTTAGCGATGATAACTTGGTCACTATAACTAGGCATACATAAAGCTAAAATATTTTCAAGTTCAATACTTTCGTTACTTGAACATAGTCAATTTAGACTAAAAAGAATCTCATTAGTATTACTAATATAATAAAATTTGATCTTGGAATTTCCAATATCAAAAACTAAATAATTCGTCTGATTTTTTTGCATATAACCTTCACTTTTTTAAAATAAATATTGATATACTTTATTATAACTGAACAAAATTATAAATGGAGATATATATGAAAAAAGAATTAATTGAAATTGGTCATACTAATCTTTCTTATAAAACTGAACACAATACTATGCTACAAACCAAAGTTTTTAATAAATTTAATCATAAATTAGATTATAGCTGCTTAAGCAAGTTTGATTTTGTTCCAAAATTAATCAAAGATAATGCAACTGAAATAGAGTGAGAATGAATCGACACTCAACCACTAGTTTTCAACAAAGATACCTTAAAGCAAATAGCAAATGATTTTAAGACCTTGCATGATTCAGATTTAAAATTTCCTAAAACAAATGTGGCTGCTCGGGTAAAGGAATATCGCAAAATACTTAATGAACGTAACATTAAAATTGATGTGATTAATGACTACTATAAAAGAATTAATATGATTTTAAAAAATTCACAAGCAAATCGTCCCTTACATAATGATTTATATTTGAATAATATTTTGCTTTCTAAGCAAGGTAAAATTTATTTTGTTGATTGAGAATATTGCTCAATGGGAGATAAGCACTTTGATTTAGCTTACTTTATTTGTGGTTCATATTTAACTAGTGAACAAGAACAATATTTCTTAGATCAATACGATAGTTACTGAGAAGAATACTTAATTCAACAAAAGATTTTAGTTTATTATTTAACAATTTTATGAGATAACGCTCAAGATGTTAAACCTTTTGATGATTCTTATTGTATTAAGCGTCTGAAAGAAGTTGTGGCAGAATATGATTATAAGAAGAAAAACAACTTATTTAGAAAATAGATAGTTAATCTATCTTTTTTTCTGCACTTGCATAAAAAAATGGGCAAGCCCATTAATTAATTTTTATTAAATAAATTTGTTTTTTACCTACATGTAATAATGCATATTGATTATTTCAAATATTTGACTCAACAAGAGTATTTTCTTCAATTGCAACTAAGTTTAGCTTAATTGCACCATTTGCTAAAAATTCTCTAGCTTCGCGTTTTGATTTAATGATTCCTTGAGCTATTAATTCATCGACCAAAACACTTCCCTTAGGCATAGAAATAACATTTAACACATCATCAAGATCTTGAATGCTTTCTAAAAGTATAGTATTTAGGTCTAATTTTTTATTAAATAAAATTTCAGAAGCAAGAGCAGCTTTTTCGGCTTCCTCAATGTTATGAACTTGTTTTATAACATTAAAAGCAAGTGCTTTTTGTGCAATATGCTCAGCTGGGTTAGCTCTATGCTTGTCTAAAATCACCTTAATTTGGTCCACTTGTAAGAAAGTTAATCATTTTAATAATTTTTCAATTTCACTATCTGGTTGGTTTAAAAGGAATTGGTACATAACATATGGTTTAGTTCTTTCTGGATCGAGCCATAATGAACCACCACCAGTTGACTTACCAAATTTATTACCATTGGCATCAGTTAATAAGTTAGCTGTAATTGCAACAGCTTGGTGTTCATTTCCAAATACAGTTGAAATCATATCTAGTCCAGTTGTGATGTTTCCTCATTGATCTGAACCACCAAATTGAACTCTTACATTTTTATTCTTATATAAAGTTAAGAAGTCTCATCCTTGAATTAATTGGTATGAAAATTCTGTAAAACTTAGTCCTTTTTCGATTCTAGAAGCCACTGAATCTTTGGCTAACATATAAGAAACGTTTACTAATTTACCAACGTCTCTGAGAAAAACTAAAATATTCATGTCTTTGTAGAAGTCGTAATTATCAATTACTTCTAATCCATATTTTTCAAGTTGACTTCTAATTCTTGATTTATTTAGTTGTAATGTAGCATCATCAAGTAATTGTCTTTCAGCATCTTTAAAAGATGGATCACCAATCATTCCTGTTGCTCCACCTAATACTGCAAATACCTTAAAACCATGTTGCTTAAATCTTAATAAGTTTGCAATTTGAATGTAATTACCTAAGTGTAAGCTGGTTGCAGTTGGGTCAAATCCACAGTAAACAGCTGTATCTTGAGGTAAGTTTTTAAATTTTTCCTCGTTAGAAATGTGTTTTAATATTCCACGAGTACTTAAGTCTTCAATTATAGTCATTATGATAGTTTAAAATCCTTTCCAATCTGGCTAACTTGACCAAAAATCAATCCTTCACCTTCTAATCCTAATGTTTTATATCCAGTTAGCATTCCTTCACTAGCCACATTAAGCATTTCCCCGCTAAGTACATCAGTTCCTGCAAATGTAGTGCTGCCAGGCAGTGCTAAAACCACTACTTTGCCTTCTTGAGAATCTAAAGTATTAGTTACTAATTGAATAGTTGAATCAGGACTAATTTGTACCTTTAAAACAAATAAGCGTTCGCTTTTTGGGTGAGCTTTTCTTTCTTGAATTAAGCCATAAATGAATTTTTGGTCATGTGCAAGTTCAAGATTTAATTCCTTAGCCATTCCAAGAATTAAATCTTCTCCAGCTTGAGGCAGATAGCCAAATTTGACATCTTCAGGTATATAATATTTAGTATTATTAAGCACATTAATGCTTGCTACCTTGTTGTTATCATCCACAAAGAAAACTAAATCTTCATGTTTAATTTGGTGTACTTTTTTGATTCTTGAATCAACAAAAAGTACTGATGTATTCTTAAATACTTTATCTAAATTATTAAATAATATCATAGAGATATTATACCCTCTTTACAGTAATTTATAATATAATACAATTATGAAAAAAATAGCTATAGTAGTAGACTCTTCATGTGGTTTAACAAAGGAACAAGTTGAAAAGCTTGGATGACATTTTTTACCACTAAAAATAGAGTTAGATGACAAAATTTATAATGATGGGGACAACTTGAAAAGTAATGAACTATTC
Organism: Mycoplasma milvi; assembly: GCF_048284715.1. Lineage (NCBI taxonomy): Bacteria > Bacillati > Mycoplasmatota > Mollicutes > Mycoplasmatales > Mycoplasmataceae > Mycoplasma > Mycoplasma milvi. Next base: position 11,917 of record NZ_JBLWAH010000005.1, read on the forward strand.
CGCCACTTTTCACTTGAAACTAAGACATATAAGACAGCTTGTACACCTATTGGCATTGTACAAGATATGGTGGAACAGCTTTCTGCAACACATGATTATGTGGTTGTCTTTCCTATTTCGAAACATTTATCGTCCCAATATCAGAACTTGAAAGGAATGGAAGCTTTATATCCTAAATTAAGGGTTTTTGATTCTGAATACATAGCAATCTTATTAACATTCCAAGTTTATGAGTTCTTAAACTTGGTTGAAAAAGAAAATATGGATGTTGATAAAGCTTTAAACTTAGCAGCACAGTGAAAAGAAGAAATGCTTGTTTCATTGGTGCCAAAATATAATGATTACCTAGTTAAAGGTGGGCGACTTTCACCTTCAGCTGCCACAGTGGCTAAACTTTTAAAAATTGTTCCAATTATTAGTTTTTACCACGGAAAGCTTGAAAAAGAAGGAAAAGGAAGAATTTTTGCTAAAACTATTTTAAATAAAATTGATGAAAAACTACAAGACTCTGATTCAGATTTATTAATCTTACAAAATGACTGTGCAGAGCATGCTCAGATAGTTAAATATGTTAAAGATAACTATAAAAGTAATCGTGTATTCTCTTCTTCACTACCAAATTGCATCTCAATTCACACAGGACCAGAAGCTATTGTTATAATTAAACTTGGACGTAAGCTTACTGATCAAGAAATTGATGCTTTATAATGCAACAAAAAATCATTTGTAGCACATTGCAAGACTTAGATAGATTTATTGATGCAAATTTAGACTTATTTAAAGAAAAGAGAATCATCTTATTAAATGGTGACTTAGGAGCTGGAAAAACAACATTTGTTAAGTTACTAGCTAAAAAACTAGGCATTAAGCAAAATATAACTTCACCTAGTTTTTCATACATGAAAGATTATTCAGGTCTTATTCACATGGATCTTTATAACTATAAGGGTGATATCGAAGAATTCGAAGACTACTTTGATGATAATATAGTAGCTATTGAATGATCTAACTTAAAAAAATATCAATTTAGTAACTTTGTAGAAATTAATGCATACATTGACCGTGACTTACGTCATGTCTTTGAAATTACGGAGGTTAGATAATGAATGTTTATTTGGATACCTCAAGTGAAGATTTTGTTTTAGTTTTATTCAATCAAGAATTCGAAGTTCTTGATTTTATTCTACTAGAAGGTTATAAAAAGAAAGTTCAACTCATTACTGACCAATTTGCCATCTTACTTGAGCGCAACAATTTATCAATTCAACAGCTTGAAGGTTTATATACTAATATAGGGCCTGGATTCTTTACTGGAATTAGAAGTTCGCTTGTTTTCTTCCGTACATTAGCTTTATTAAATAATATTAAAATGTATGTAACAACAAGTATGGATATCCTAAGAGTGCAACATCCACATAGCAATTATTTATGAAGCGACGCACAAGGGAACAAGTTATATCAATATAACTATGAGATAGACTCAAACAACTATCACGACAGGATAAATGTTGTCGAAAATAATGGACAGGAGTTAACTAAAATTAACTTTGTCAGAATGATTAATGATTTTGAAACTTATGCTAAAGTCTTTAAATTCCAAGAAACAATGAGTATAGAACCTTTATATATTAAGCAACCTCAAATAGGGGGACAAAAATAATGCGTATTTTAGGAATTGAAACCTCACATGATGACACTTCACTGGCTATTTTAGAAGATGGTAAAGTCTTAGACATGTGGACTATTTCGCAAATTGATATCTTTAAGCAATTTGGAGGAACAATCCCAGAAGTGTCCTCACGTGAGCACGTAAAAAACATTGCATTAATTCAATTAATGCTCCAAGAAAAATATGATCCTAACTCAATTGATTATGTTGCCTACACAAAGGAACCGGGCTTAATTGGAACTTTACAAGTTGGCTATTTATTCGCTAGTGCTTTTGCACAAAGCATCAAAAAACCTTTGGTTCCAATTAATCACTTAATTGGGCACTTCCTTTCTTCAACCCTAACTGAAAACATTACTTTTCCAGCTTTATGTTTACTAGTTTCAGGAGGGCATACTCAATTAATTTATGCCACCTCACCAACTGAAACTGAAATTGTAGGAGAAACACTTGATGATGCTGTTGGAGAAGCTTTTGATAAAGTATCTTCACGTTTAGGCCTAGGATTTCCCGGAGGTCCTTTAATTGATAAATTAAGTCAAACTTATGTAGGAGATTTTATTCCTTTTACTAAACCACATACAGACAGTCCATTTGACTTCTCATTTTCAGGACTAAAAACTCAAGTGCTAAATAAAGTTAATAAGGCAAAAATGAAAAATGAAGAAATTGATCCAGTTCAATATGCTGTCTCATTTCAACGCACTGCTGTGGATTACTTAATTGAAAAAACTAAGTTAGCTTTAGAAACTTATCCGGTAGCAACCTTAGTACTTGGAGGTGGTGTATCAGCTAATAAATTACTACGTTCAGAATTTATTACTCTTCACCCAAATACAATCATCCCTTCACTGAAATATGCAACTGATAATGGTGCAATGATTGCACAAGCTGCTTACTTACAATTATTACAAGAAGGCAAAAAATAAATGCAGGTATCTGCATTTTTTTAAAACAAAAAGCCTATAGTTAGGCTTAATTTGAAACTGCTTCTGTACTATTGGTTACTTTTTGTTCTGACTCATCATCTATTAAGTCTAGTACATTTTTAGAACTCATTAAAGCGTTTTTAGTAAAGAATAGATTGATGATTAGAAGAATTGGACCTGATAAAATACCAAGTAAATTGAAGATAAATAAACGTTCAATTGTTCTTGAGTAAGCTAATAATTTAACTAGGTTTGCTTGTTCTATTTGATGTTTTAAGCTTGTTTCATAAACCATTTTAGTAAATAATTTTCTTACATCATTGCTTAATATAGCTAGCTTAATTCCAAATACTATTCCTACAATTGAACTCGCAAGTGAGAATATTGATAAAATGCTTTGTGCAATTATCATCCCTGTTGATATAACAGTCCCATCAGTATTTGCAGCTTTCATAACCATTAGAGTGCTAATTGAATATGATGAAACTGCAAGAATAATAGATAGGAATCATGTAATAATAACAATTATTAAATATGTCTTTGTTTTTTCGAGTTGTCTTTTAAAATTCTTTTTCATTTTTACCTCTAAATTTATTCTATCATGTTTATATGGAAACAATCTTATATTCGCATTAAAAAAACTGCTTGGCAGTTTTTATCCTTCTCTTTCTGACTCAAATTCAGCACATAACTCTTGGTGTTTTGGACAAGTTAGCACTGAATGATCAGGAGCAAATTGTACATAATAAACATATTGATTGTATTTACGTTGATATAGTTCTTTATTCATGAATTGAAGCTTAACTAGTGGTACATTATAAAGCTCTCTATTTTTAGGTTCAACATCAATTCTAAAAACTGGGTAAGATTCAACTTCTCCACCTAAAACAATGTTACTTTTCATTAGTTGTTTTTCTTCTTCTGAGAAGAAATTATTAATATTTTTAAAATTTTCCTCTAGTATTTGTTCTTGTTCAGCTTTTTCTTTTAGCATAAACATGATGTCTGTTTCTAATTCTTCATACATCACAGCTTTAAAAGTTTCTTTATCAAATAAATCTTTTTGTCTTTTAGCAAAAAGATTGATAAACATTTGATATGGCATTAAGTCTTGCACAAGGCCAAAAACATAGGTATAAGTATAATTACATTCAGGACAGTGTGCTTTTACAATTGATCCCATTTAACCTCCGATAATTTAATTATAGACTATAATTTTATATATGTTAGATTTTGAAAAAGATTATTGAACTAAATATCCCCTAATAGCAGGCTTAGATGAAGTTGGACGTGGTTGTCTAGCCGGTGAATTAGTTATAGCCTGCGTGGTTTTTCCACCTAATTATAGCAATCCTCGAATCAAGGATTCAAAGTTGCTAAGCGAAAAAGTTAGGGAAGAATTATATAATGAAATAATAGCTTCAGCCCTTGCCTATAGTATTGAAATTCGCAGTCTAGATGATATTAATGCTTCAAATCCTAAAGCTCAATCACGCCTTGGCATGGAGCTAGCTTTAGCTAAGTTGCCATTTAAACCTAACTTAGTTATAACCGACTTTGAACACATTAATACTACACTGCCTCAAATAAATCTAGTTAAGGGAGATAATATTTCACTTTCAGTAGCAGCAGCTAGCATTCTAGCTAAAGTTACTCGTGATCGTATGATGCTACAGTATAGTGAAATTTATCCTCAATATGACTTTAAAAATAACAAGGGATATGGTACCAAAAATCACATGAGTGCCCTTGAAACTTATGGGATTACACCTATTCATCGCATCAAATATAAGCCAGTAGCCAACATTATTGCTAAAAAATCTCTTTAAGGGATTTTTTTAATATTTACCTGCAGACTTATAACCAAAATAAAAATATTATTAAAAATAATATTTTCTATTAAAATTTAAACATAATGATTAAAGCAGAAAATATTACATTCAGATATCGCGAAGACGATGTCAAACCAGCACTTAACAATGTCTCATTTACCATTGAAAAAGGGCAATATGTTGCTATTTTAGGTCACAATGGGTCAGGAAAAAGTACACTTTCTAAAGTTTTAGTTGCCTTATTGAAACCTCAATCAGGTTCTTTAAGCATTGATGGAATTGAATATAACAAGGAAAACTTATCTCAAATCCGGAAAAAGATTGGGATTATCTTTCAAAACCCTGATAACCAATTTGTTGGTTCTTCAGTTGAGGATGATATTGCTTTTGGCCTTGAAAATCGTTGCGTTCCTCATGATGAAATGAAACCTTTAATTACTAAGTACGCTTCTAAAGTTGATATGCTCGATTATCTTGAAAGGGAACCTGAAAACTTATCTGGAGGACAAAAGCAAAGAGTTGCTATCGCTTCAGTTTTAGCTCTTAATCCGGATGTTGTTATCTTTGATGAAGTTACTTCTATGCTAGATCCTAAAGGTAAAAGTAGCGTGCTTGAAATTATCAAAGAAATTCAAGATAGTAAAGCTAAAACATTAATTTCAATCACACACGATATGGATGAGGCAATTTTAGCTGATAAATGTTTAGTCTTTGCGGGTGGCGAACTAATTGCAGCTGGATCACCTAAAGATATCTTAAAAAATAAAGAAATCATTGATATTGCTAAAATTGAATCACCATTCATTTATCGAATCAGTGAAAAACTTAATGGCATTGAGCCAACTTACAATGAAAAGGAGTTAATAGAACAATTATGCAAATAAAAATTACAGATTTATCGCACACATTTAGTCCTAAGTCTCCTTGAGAATTTACTGCTTTAAAAAATATTTCTTGTCAAATCAATGATGGTGAATATATTGGAATTATTGGTTCAACTGGTTCTGGAAAAACAACTTTTATTGAACATTTGAATCAATTACTTAGCCCAAGCACTGGTCAGATTGAATGAGACTTTTATGATGATGTTACTATCACTAAAAAATACATGCTAGCAAAATTAGAAAAAGAATTACTTGCTAAATATCCTGCTAATTCATCCCAATATAAAGCTGAATACAAACAACGTGCTAAAGAAATTAAACGCACATTAAAAGCTAATAATGCTCGCATTAGGCAGCTTAAGAAGCAACTGAATAAAGAAGTTGCTCTTGCTGTAGATACATTTAGAACTGACTTTATTAAGCAAAAATCAAGTAGCTTTGAAAACAAAATTCAATTTACCCATGCTCTTGCTACTGAAACTAAGCTATTTAAACTTAATTACATATATGAAAGCGAACTTGGAAAAGAAATTCATCGTTTAAAGTATATTCAAGATAACATTATCTTTACTAAAAACGCCAAAGGCAAAGTTTTTGGTAAAGATCCTAAGCAATTACGTAAGCATGTTGGCATTGTCTTCCAATTTGCTGAATATCAACTTTTTAAAGCTACTATTCAAGAAGATATCGCCTTTGGACCAATGGCTTTTGGTGTTGCTAAAGAAAAAGCTTATCAATTAGCTGCTCAATGTCTAGAATTAGTCGGACTTGGGCCCGAATATCTTCAAAGAAGTCCTTTTGAACTTAGCGGTGGGCAAAAACGTCGGGTAGCCATTGCTGGAATTTTAGCTATGGAGCCTGATTTCTTAGTAGTTGATGAACCTACAGCTGGACTAGATCCAGTTGGAGTTAATGAAATACTTGAAATCTTACAAGGGCTTAATAATGCTGGCAAAACCATTATCAATGTAACTCATGATCTAGACAATATTTTGAAGTATGCTAAAAGAATCATCTTATTTAAACAAGGTCAAATTGCCCGTGATGGTGATCCTTACGAAATCCTTAATGATGTAGAATTTCTTAAAGAAAACAATTTACAGCCACCACATTTATTAGCTTTTGCTAACAAACTTAGAGCTAAAGGTATTCCTGTACCTAAGATACTATCTGAAGCTGATTTAATTGCTTATTTAAATTCATATCTAGGAGGGAAATAATGAAAAGTGTTTTTGGTCGTTATATCCCTGGGAAAGGTTTCTTATATAACCTAGATCCTAGAATTAAGCTTTTAACAGTTATCTTGTATATTGTAATGGTATTCATGGTGCAATACTTTATTGATATGATTATCTTACTAATTCCGTTATTAGTAGTTTATATCACCACCAATAAGCGTGTACGTCCATTATTTAAATTAATGTGATTACCATTCTTTATTTCATTTATCATCTTCTTTGTCAACATGTATACTATTACCAATCAAACAGTTTATAAAGACTTACAAACTATTTATACTTCAGCTGCAAATGAAGATAGTAGATGCTGATTATTTAATATGTATAATCCTGACAATACTTTTTGAGCCTTTAACACTGGTGGTAGAGAAGAAGAAATGCTTGTACCACAATTTGATGCTCTTACAAATACTTATAAATTTGTGGCTACTAAATTACCTATTCAATATGGTGTTTCATTAGATTCAATTAACCGTACAGTGTCTTTATTCCTTAGAATTTACATTATGATTCTAATCACTGCACTGCTCACAAATACCACTCGCCCAATCTTATTAACTAAGTCAATTGAAGATATTTTATGACCTCTAAAATTGATTTTTATTCCAACTCACGTCATTGCCATGATTATTTCAATTGCTCTACGTTTCATTCCTACTTTAATTGATGAAGCTAACAGAATTATGAAGGCTCAATCATCACGTGGTGTTGACTTTAAACACGGAAACTTAAAAGAAAAAATTAATGCCTTTTCTACATTAATTATTCCGTTATTTGTTTCTAGTTTTGCACGCGCTGAAGACTTATCTAACTCTATGGAAACTCGTGGTTATGATCCATATGCTAAACGTACTAAATACAGAAAAATTAAACCAACTTGAATCGATCTATTAGTATCTTTATTTTTACTTGCAATACTAGCATTCTTAATTACTAATATGGTTTATCCACAATACTTACCTGCATGATATACAGTAACTAGAATAATATAAAAAATTAGCCTTTAATTTGGCTAATTTTTTATATTTAATTGTTGCTATTTAAGATAGCTTCAACTAGAACACCTTTATTTACAAATGGCTTAGGATTTTTACCAAATAAGCTATCTGCTAGGTCTGGATAATCAATAAATGGGTTACGCATTTGTTCCATTCTAGCTATTTCGTTATTTCTTGTAACATCCCATGGATCAACTACATCTTTCATATTTCAGTTTAGATATGTATTTAAGTAGTGAGGTAGTAATTTAACAACAGTATTGTCTGTGTAAACAGAAGCTGAACTTCCAATATTTTTATCTCTATAAGTTACCATGAAATATAAGTAAGCACGAGCAATATCACCTTTAAAGGCATCAAGAGGTTCCATAGCAAGTTTTCCTAAACTATTTGTTCCTAATTTGCTTCCTTGTTTAAATGTTTCAGAAATTTGTGTTACATCATCATGTGCATAGTTTGATCTTTCTCCATTAACCTTGATATCAGTTGGAAAAACAAATTGAGCATCATTACGCATATTTAAATCCTTATTAAATCATGCTTGAGGGATAACATGTTCACGATTCATTCCTTCACCTTCTGCTATTGCACTGCTTTTTGCAGTACTTTTATATGTTGCATAAGTATAAGGGTCTTGTCCATCAGGGTTTTCAGAGTAAATATCTAAAATACTATTGTCCTTTTCATAATACTTATCTTTAAATGCATCTGAATTATCATATATAGTTTTTAAATAATCATAACCAGCTGCAGCAGGTTTAATACCATTTAAATGTTTCTTTTGAATTCCAAGAAGTGCATTCAATAATTCAAGCCCACTTTTTCCATTTGCTGCTGCATAGTAATTGTTTGTATTATCATATCTGTATGTATATTTGCTTTGAGCTGCTGGAACAGCTATTGCAGCTAAATTATTAACTTCAGCACCTGTAGCAACTGTATTATTATCACCTGAATTATTATTTGCAGCACCTTCAGAAACTGTAAGTTTAATTGCACTTGTATAGGCCTTATCACTGTATTTAAAGCTCTTATCGGCTTGTACAACAGCAATCTTATATGTTATTGTAAGGGTGTTTGTTGCCTTATCAAATGTGCAAGCTACATCTCCATTTGGATATTCTTTTCCTTTACTTGTAAAAGTTGGTTTGTCGACGTTAGCAAGTTGGAATTTAGCACTATTAAAAGCATCTTTAGTTTTTATGAATCCTGATTCTTTTCTTCTTAGTGCTATAGTTTTCTTTTTATAGTCAAATGACACTGTTTTAGCACTTTCTAATTTATTAATCACATCTTGTGTCACCTCATTAGGAATCATTTCAAATAGGTTATTACCATCTTTTAATCCAGCATCAGTTAAGGCAGCATCCACAGCAGTTGTACTTGTTACTGGAGTTACTGGTGTTGATCCACCTGGTTGAGTTCCTTCATTTGAAGTATTTCCTCCTGGTTGAGTTCCTGTTCCTGGTGTTGTGGTTGATCCACCCGCTTGAGTTCCTGTTCCTGACGTATTTCCACCATTTTGAGTACCTGGTGTTGTTGTACCTCCGGTTTTATCGCCATCTGGTTTTTTATTTGTTTCTCCATTACATTGTGATGCTACTACTGGCATAGCAATAATAGACAATCCAGCTAATGAAAGTAAGAATGTTTTAATTTTCTTCATATTTCACTCCTAAAAATTATTTTCTTAATTTAATTCTAATATATTTTTTCATTTTAGCTGAATTTGAAAGCCATTTTTGTGAAAACATTTCTTTCATACAAATATATATCATATAACACTATAGTATAGTCCTATTCTCATTATTTAAAATATGCACTTTTTGATTTAATAATCAAAAAGTAACTTTAGGCCCTACTTTTTTGAAAAAATATAATTATTAAATAAAAAACCTAAAAAAGATTTTTAATTCCTCTGGTTTCTATTATAATATATTCATATTTATTAACTGTCAAGCAATAGTGCTTGACACCTAAGGAGGACAAATGGTTAAAATTAGATTAAAAAGAATGGGTGATAAATTCAGACCAGTTTACAAAGTTGTTGCAGCTGACGCAAGAGCTCCACGTGATGGTAAATTTATCGAAGCTTTAGGATACTACAACCCTAAAACAAAGGAATTTGTTTTAGATAAAGAATTAACTTCAAAATGAATTAAACAAGGTGCTAAACCTACTGTTACAGTAGCTAACTTATTTAGAGCTCACAATTTAACTTTAGAACTTAAAAAATAATGAAAATTAATTTTCTTACATTATTCCCAAATTACTTTGAACCTTTTATAAACGAAAGTATAGTTAAAAGAGCTAAAGAAAAAAAATTAGTAGATTTTTCTGTAGTTGATTTTAGAGATTTTAGTCAAGATAAACACCGGAAAGTAGATGATGAAATCTATGGAGGTGGACATGGGTTGCTTTTACAAGTTGAACCTATTGACTTAGCATTAGATTCATTACCAAATCGTGGTGGATACAAAATTCTTGTATCTCCACAAGGAAAGACATTTACTCAAGAGATGGCCCAAGAGCTTACTCAATATGATCAAATTACTTTTATCTCAGGTAGATATGAGGGATTTGATGAACGTGTAGTAGATTTAGTTGATTTAGAATTATCAATTGGAGATTATGTCTTAACTGGTGGTGAATTGCCTTCAATGGTAATGGCTGATAGTATTATTAGACTACTACCTGGAGTTATAAAAGAAGAATCACATATTTATGATTCATTTCAAGGTATAGGATTATTAGATTATCCACAATATACTCGCCCTCGTGAGTATAAAGGAATGAAAGTTCCAGAAGTATTATTCAGTGGAGATCATAAGAAAATTGAAGAATGAAAAGTTCAGGCTCAATGAGCAAAAACGCTTAAAAATAGACCTGACATTATTGAAAGGATAAAACATGAGAAATAAATTATTAGAGTTAGTTGAAAAGTCACAATTACGTTCAGACTTACCAGAATTCAAAACAGGTGATAACGTTAGAGTTCACGTTCGTATTCGTGAAGGTGAAAAAGAACGTATCCAAGTATTTGAAGGTTTAGTAATCAGCAAAAAAGAATCAGGTACAAGAGAAGCTTTCACAGTTAGAAAAGACTCTTACGGAGTTGGTGTTGAAAGAACATTCCCACTACACTCACCTTTAATTGCACACATTGAAGTAGTTCGTTCAAACAAGGTTCGTAGACAAAGATTATACTACATGAGAGATCGTAAAGGTAAATCTGCACGTCTTAAAGAAATCAAGAAAAACAACAATTAATCAATTTGCCCATAAAAAAATAGCCACTCTTGGCTATTTTTTAAAATCCTTCAGGGAATAAAGCTGTCTTTTTATTACCATTATTATCAAATCCATTTGGATAGAATAATTTTAAATTACTGCGATATGAGCGGGTTTGGTGTTCGTATCCAGTATTATCAATTAAGTTATATCCATAAATAAATTTATTATCAGCAACCGGTATATTTGCAGTTTGTAATAAAGGAGCAAATGTTGCATAAGACATATTATTTCCAAATTCAACACTAGCATCAACCCCATTATAGATACCTACTATTTCCCCAAAGTCGTTATAAACTATTGAACCACTAGCTCCATAATATAGGGAAGAAAACTTAATGTTATAGTTAAATCCATAAAAACTTGCATATGGTCTATTTCATAATTCTGAATAAATTTGAATGTTTCCAGTTTCAATAGGTGATTCAGCATCATTAGTTGCATAATCAAATAACTTATTATTAGCTATTCCATTAGCAACTCCTGTTCTACGGTTATATTGAGGTAATATCTGATCACTATATCTTTCTAATGGATTATTTTGCATTCAGTAAGTAAGTTTCATTTCATTTCTTGGATATCCGGCAATATAAAGGTCTTTTGCATTGCTTAAGCCTGTGCCATAAGCTGGATTGTTTTGTGATAAGTCTCTTCCCTTAGATAAGTAATCTAAAGTAGGTAAATATGTAGCGCTATTAGCATCATAATTTGGATAAGCTTGTTTTAGTTTCATTCTTGCAACATAAGCATCTACAGCACTAAGAGCTTGTTTAATTCATGTTGTTAATGTTGCATCTGCCTTAGTAAGGTCAACATCTAATTCTAAAATTCCAAAGTCAGTATAGAATGGTATTTTACTTGGATTTTGATTTACAAAGTTTTGATATTTCTTTCGTGTATCTTCGTCCATTAAACTATTAGCTAATTCATTTTCTTTTTGCTTTTTAAATTCAGCTCACTTAGCATTAATTGCTTGAGCAAATTGATCATATGTGCTTTGATCCATGTAATCCACAGCAGCAAATAGTACTTTAGGATTGCCAAAAGCCTCAGAGTAAGTTGTATTATTAAGTAAGCTATAATCTGAAGTAGTTAGCAATTGATTGTTTGCATAATATTTAACATATCCACCTATCTGGCTGAGGTTTTGGTTTCATGTTTCATTTGCAATTGAGCCAAATGAAGAAGGCATATTGCTTTTACCAAGAGCAAATCCTCCAGGGATATTTCCGCTTGGGTCATTATAATTAAGTTCCTTATCAATAGCTGGAGTATTGGTATTGGCATAATTTCCTAGCACATGCATGTTTGTTGCTATAAATAGCTTATAGTGATTGTCATCTACCTTATGGTAGTCAAGTACCCATCCAGTTCCTTGATCATCAATTAATCTTCTTTCTCCATTTGGATCCGTTAATGTAGCTGGGCGAATTGAAAATGTTCTATCTCAAATTTCTTTATACATTTCATCAGCATTAACAGCTTTATATTTAGAAACATAATCAGGATAGCTGTTAGCTTGCAAGATTGCAGCTGATGGATCAAATGGTGGAATAATTATAGGTCGTTGTATTGGATTTGGCTTTGGTGTAGGATTAATTGGTTCAGGATTTGGAATAGGTTGAGGTTGTGGACTAGGCTCTGGTGTAGGCTTAGGTGGCTCAATAACATCTCCTATTTTTCTAAATCCACCTATTTCTCTAGTAATTAGTTTTCCTAATTTTGTATTGCTTTTACTAATTAAGGCTAGATTTATTGTAAGAATTCCCTTCTGGTCATCACTTGTCAACCCTAAGGCTTTTCCTTTATAATCACCTGAAAGTTGTAATGTGTATTCTTTAGTATTAACTCCATTGATTTCTAAGTTAGTTAAAATAATTTGTGATGGATAAGTTTCTTTTATCTTAACATCAGTTTTGACACTAACTGAAAGCATATTAGCTTGTAGGTTTAGATCAGTTACAGCTTGCTGATATTTTTCTTGTTTTTCTTTTTCTAATGCAGATGGTTGGTCGCATGCACTAGCTATAGGAACTAGTCCAATGATTGCACTACTTCCTAATATCATCTTTCATATATATTTTTTCATATAAGAATTATATTAAAAAATACTTCTATTTCTTTAGAAGTACTTTTGATTATTACTCTAAGGCTTTTTGGTCTATCAAGGCAAAGAATTCTGCTTCAGAAATAATTTTGGTGCCTAGTTTTTTCGCTTTTTCTATTTTGACTTCACCAACATTTTCTCCGCAAACTAAGTAATTGGTTTTTCCAGAAATCGACTTATGAACAATCCCTGAATTATGTTCAATAATTTCTCACATTTCTTCACGACTAACTGCCATTTTACCAGTTACTACAAAGCTGTTACCTTCTAGTAATCCTGTTGTTTCTTTTTTAACTACAGTATAGTGTAATTCTTGATCTAAAGCTTGCATTTGTTTGACGTGTTCTTCATCAGATAGATAAGTTTTCAACGAATCAACTATTTCAGGTCCAATAGTATTTATTTGCATTAATAGGTCTAGATTATAGTTACATAAGTCTGTTAAGGAATCAACTTCATTAGCAATTAATTTAGCCACTTCTAGTCCAATATTCTTGATTCCTAGTCCAAAAATAACTTTATATAACTCAACATTTTTAGAAACCTTAATTGATTCTAGAATGTTGTCTATCTTTTTATCTTTAATATTAAAGTCACCTTGAATAATTGTTTCTCTTAAATCAGCTAGGTGAAAAATAGAAACAAAATCAGTTATAAATTTATTGTCATAAAATAGCTCAACAATTTTATCCCCAAGAGTCATAATATTAAGAGCTTTTCTTGAAACAAAGTGAATAAGTTTTTTGATTTTCTTAGATTCACAATCATCATTTTCACAGAATTGATCAACAATTCCAGGCATTTCTACTAGTTCACTTCCACATGCTGGACAATATAATGTTTTAGGGAAGATATCTGTAGTATTCTTTTGTTTCATATCAATTATTTTAGGAATAATTTCGCCAGATTTAATTACCACAACTTGATCCCCAATATTTAATTGTAAGTTGCGAATAAAGTCATAGTTATGTAAGGTTGCTTTTTTAACCATTGTTTGGTTAAGCTCCACAGCATTCTCAAACTCAGCAACATAAGTAATTTTTCCAGTGCGTCCTACAGTTGTTTCAATTTTTGCAACTATAGGATAGGCTTCTTCAGTTTTGTATTTGTAAGCAATTGCATAACGAGGGAATTTAGCAGTTTTTCCTAAAGCATCTCAATATTGCAATTGATTAAGTTTGATAACAAATCCATCACAGTCATACTTAAACTTATCTTTATAGGCTTCGAATTCATTAATTCGATTAATAATTCCTTGTGCATTTGTTTCTACATAACCATATTCATGAGTTGGAAGTCCAAGTTCCTTGATAAATTGCAACAATTTATCTTGGTGGAAAATATTATGTTCAAGTGGGTTAACTATATCATACATAAGAACTTGCAAGTCTCTTTGTAGTAACAATTGTGAATTCTTTTGTCTTAAGGTTCCAGCTGCCATATTTCTAGTATTAGCAAATTGTTGCACACTAGGTTCAATAGGTCTAGTAGCTTTTTTGCCTGCAGCTAAGTCTCTTTCATATTTAGGAAGCTTGGTATTGTGATATTCATCAACTTTTTCTTCATATTCTTGTTCTAACATTGCATTAGTTTCAATTAGTTTATCTTTAGTTACATAAACTTCACCTCTAATTTCAATGTCATTTAAATAAGGGATGCTTTTAGGAATTGATCTAATTAAAATAGCATTCTTAGTAACATCTTCACCTACTTTTCCATCTCCCCGAGTTACAGCCCTAATTAGTTGTCCATTTTGGTACATTAGTGAGATAGAAAGGCCATCAATTTTAGGTTCCAAATTAAAGCCAATTTCTCTATTAGGTAATTCATTTTTAATATCATCTACAAATTTAGTAATTTCTTCAAAGGTATATGCTTTAGCTAGCGAAAGCATAGGCTTTTGGTGAGTATACTTACTAAAATCTAAACTAGGTACTCCTCCAATTTTCTTAGTTGGTGACTCAGGTAAGATGAAATCAGGGTACTTGATTTCTAATTCTTCTAATTCCCTGAGCAATTGGTCATAAACATAGTCTTCTACCATTGGATTATCTAGATTATAATAAGCGTTATTTAATTTATTTAAATAGCTAGTTAATTCTACAATACGAGCTTGTGCAATTTCTTTTTTTGATTTGTTAGCATTCATAATTTATATTATAACTTTTAATTTTTAGAATGAATCGTAATTCTAGCGTTATCTTGCTTTTATTTAATTAAGCAAATAAGATACCTATTTGCTAAATTTTCTAAATATTTAGTGAGTTTACTATATAATTATTACAACGAAAAGAGGACAAATGCAATTTGAAACAAAACACATAGATATAAACAAAGAAGAATGAATTAATGCACAACACCAAGCATTAAGTCAACTTGAAAGAAATAAAAAAGAAGGCCAAAAAATTGAACAAGCTTTAATTTTAGAAACAGCTGCTCACAATATTTTAACTTACTACAGAAATACAGAATTACAAACTAACAATGACTTATACAAAGATAGAATTTACTTCTTGCCTATTGCTTCTGATGTTAAATTTACCATTGAAGCTATGAGCTTTGATTTAAAAACATACTATCAAGATCAACTTGACCAATTCAATTTAGAAATCGATCCAAATATTGAATTCAAAATGCCATCTGATTTTGAACAAAGAGTTGAGTTATTTACCCAAAACTTTATTCAAAAATATAGATTTAAGATTGAAAGCAGTAAGCAAACTGTTGAAGCTGGAGACAATGTTGAATTCAAGATTTGACCAGTTCAAAATCCAGATCAAGCCGAAAAATACAATGCTGTAGCAAATGCAGAATCAAAAAACCCGATTGAACAAGCTTTAGTTGGATTAAAAGTGAGCCAAGTTCAAGAAGTTGAAGCTTTTGGAACTAAATTCCAATTAGAAGTATTAATGATTTTCTCATACCAAGAAATGCCAATTACCGAGTTAAATGTTCACTTACTTAACATTCCTAACATTAAATCATTAGCCGATGTTAAAGCTCACATTTTTGATGTTACACAAGCTCAAACAGTAAATGATGAAATTTTCTCTTATGGAGAAAAAATTATGAGCTTAATTTTACAATCAAATAAAGGTAAACTTGTAATTCCAGAAGATTTAATTGAAAATGATATTAAAGCTTTTGAATTTTCATCTGAATTTAAAGGGGATAAAAAAGAAGTTGTAGTTTCTACAATTGAAAACTACTTCTGAACTATTCTAGCAATGAAGAAATTTGACTTCATTATTACTCAAGAAGATGTTGATTCAGAATATAAAAAGCTTTCAGCCATTATTCCAGCTGACCAACTTCAACAAATTGGTGGTCAAAGATTATCAAACATTATCTTATTTAAAAAATTGGGTACAATTTACTTGCAAAAGTACCAAACAGCAGAATTCGCTAAATACGAAAAAATATTAAAAAATTATTTTGCTAAAAAATAATTGGTGTTATAATATTTCCAGTGGTTATAGCAGAGGGGATCACCTGATACCATTCCGAACTCAGTAGTTAAGCCCTCTAGCGCCGACGATAGCAGAGATGTGAAAATAGGGCACCGCTGTTTTTTTTACCTTTTTTTATTGACACCAGAACTAAAAAGTTATTTTTTGCCTTAAAAAAATACAAAAAAATAACTTTTTGCTTTTTTTATTAGTTGTATAATTAATATATAAAAAGGAGTAAATATGTTACACGAATCAAATAAAACTCAAGTAAATGAAGTTCTAACAACTAAGCCATCATTATTATTAGAAGTATTTTATGCTTCATGATGTGGTCCATGTAAAATGTTTAAAGCTGTCTTAGAAGAACTAGCACAAAAAGATAACATTGAAGTTTACAGAATTAACATTGATGAAAATAGAGACTATGCTTATGAAGCAAATGTAGCTTCAATTCCTTATACACGTGTTTACAGAGATGGTGTTTTAGTTTCAACATTTTTAGGTTACAAGCCTTATGGTGAATTAAAACAAATTTTAGGACTTTAATAATTAGTAGCTTAGGCTACTTTTTTTATATATTTTCTTTCCAATAAATTGTTATATTTTCCATTACTTTTTTTTTTTTTTTTTACAGCTTTACTTGTAATAAAAAGTTATAATTTATATTATTAAATTTGAAATTAATAATATTAATATTATTAATAAATCAAGATAGGCGACATATCATGATCAAAGCAAAGAAAAGAAAAATATTAAAAACAAGTTTAATTCTCGGAAGTGGAGCACTAGTAACTGGCGCTGTTTTTGGTGTAACCTTTGGAGTTATAAATCAACATGGTAAAGGATACATTTATTCTTCAAGTGATAGCAACAAACCTAATTTAACTAACGTCACAATTAAAATTATTCCTGCACAAGTCTCAGGAACTGATTCAAATACTGAATCAGCTAAAAAGGATGATACTGACAAATCTCAAGTTAAAACCACCTTATCATTTACTGATTCTAAAAATAATAAGGTTGTTAAGAAAATAGTTTTATTAACTAACTCAGATGAAGAATTGCAAATGCAAATTCAAAACCTAATTCCAAATGGTTATAACTTTGATCCAGCTAAATATGCTGACTCAACTACTATAACAGCTGAAATTGGGAAAGATAATGTAATTTATGTGGTACCTGAAATTAAATCTCAAACTAAGACCACATTTGTTTTCTACACCCAAGGTGAAAATGGAAGCCAAGAAACTGTTGCAACAGTTGAAAAAGATAACACAGATATTAGTTCACAAAGCAATTTTGACCTTTCAACCTTAATTCCAGAAGGTTATGGCTTTGTAAATAGTCAAATTCCAACTTTTATAATTGGTTATACTAATAGATTTAATGTTAAGAAACTTGAAATTGATGTGACTTTTAACCTTAAATTCATGAACAATGATAAACAAGTGGCCCAATTAGTTCCAATAAAGGCTCATAAAGGTGATGTAGTTAATATCTTACGTTATCTACCTGAAGGATATAAACTTGCTGAAAATGTGCCCGAAACTGTCACAGCAGATAATAATACTTTTGAAATTAAAGTTGTTGAAATCCCAAGACAAATTGTAACTACTTTAAACTTTATTGAAATGCAAAATGGTAAAGAAGTAGTTATACAATCTCAAAAGGTTACAACTGATCAATTTGCTACAATTGATTACACTAAATACTTACCTAAAAATTATCAACTAGCGCCAGGTCAAGATAAATTAACTATCACTTTAGGTCAAGTCAATACCATTAAAGTAACTAAAATTAAGAAAATTATTACTACAACTATTCGCTTTATCGACTCTAAAGATGGAACCCCTATTGGTGAACCATTAAGTTTGCAAACTTATGATGATGAAAATATAAACTTTGATAATACTTGAATTCCAAAAGGATATAAGCTAGTTCAACCTGAAGTCAAAATTATTCCTGGGCAAGTTAATAATATTTCAGTTGAAAAAATTGTTAATAAGGTAACTGCCACTGTTGAATATAAATGAAATAATCGGATTGTTTCAACTACTAAAATTGAAGGTGAAGAAGGAACCGATGTTGATCTTTCTTCTTCAAGTTATATGCCTCAAGGCTTTGAATTACCTAAAGATGATAAACAAACTGTAGTAGTTAAGTTAGCAAACCAAACTTTTGTAATTAATGTAGTTAAGAAAACTATTTTAACAACCTTTAAATTTATGTTAAATAATGTTCAAATTGGACAGCCTGCAACTATTTCAACAGCTCCAGATGCTACAATTTCTATTGATCAAGTTAAAGAATATGTACCTAGTGGATTTCAAATTGTACCAAAGGCCTCTTATGGATTTAAACTTGGACAAGAAAACATTATTGAAGTAAGCAAGATAGTAAAAGAAATTACCACAACTATTATCTTCATGGATAATGGAATTAGAGTAGGAGAACCTCAGCCCTTTAAAACTCTAGAAGGTGAAGCTAAACCAATTGATTGAAAACCTTTTGTTCCTAAAGGTTACCATGTAACAGCTACTCCTATTATTACTAAAGGTAAAACTAATGAAATTCAAGTTGCTAAAGACAAGATTGAATATAGCTATACTTTAATCTTTAAAGATGGTGATAAGATTGTTGGTCAAGTTGCAGGTAAATACTTTGATGACGCTATTCCTACAGTAACTCAATTTGTTCCTCAAGGATACAAATTAGTAAGTTCAATAGAAGCTAACCAAATGCCTCAAAATGGAACAAAAATCTATCAAGTTACTCCTATTATTCCACCTAAACCTCCAGTAGTAACTAAACCTAATTTAACACCTGAAGAAAAGAAACAAGTACAAGAAATCGTCAACACTCGTCAAGGAAAAACTGTTGATGTCAATAACTTACAAATTCCTGATAAAGACCAAGCTCTTCCTGATGTTCCAAAAGGTACTGTACCTAAAGAAGTAGCTGCAGAATCTTCTAGAAGACTTAAAGAATATCGTGACTTATTAAGCTCTAACAGAGATATTACAGCTAATGATTTAAAAGATATTTACAAAGAAGTTTGAGAAAAGAATCCTGACTTACTTGAAGTCTTTGCTCAATATCTAAATGGTAACATTTCAATGCCTGGTCGTGATCCGATTCCCAAAGATCAAATTAGACAAATAGCACGCGCTCAACTAGAAGCTGCTCAAAGAATTATGCAATCAGAAATTGCAGCAGGTAGAGTACCTGTCTTTGAAGTTTCTGGAAATACCTTTGGGTATGATGTAACCATCAAATTTGACTATATGGATGATAAATACAATCCATCTGTGCAAAGAATGATTAACGATAACAAACAACGTGTTCTTTCAAACAGTAGTAAATACAATCGTCAACCTAGTGGTATTTTAAATGGTGACTACTTTGGATGACACAAATCTGATATTTCATCACAAATCAGTGGGCTAACTCCACAACAAGATCGTGATAAAACCATAATTGATCCTAAGACAGGTCAAAGAGTTAAGATGGATGATGGGCTTAGAGTTTACCAATATGATCCAACTGGTCAAGATGAATTTAGTAAAAATAAACCAAGTCAAAAAATGCTTACAGTAGATGCATCTAACCGTGCTGGATATGATAAATTCTTAAAAATCTTAAAAGAAAATCCTGATATTACTATGGTACGGGTAGATAAGATTGGATATGGTGATAAAAATGAATCATTAAGAAGTCTCTTATCACAATTACCAAGTTCAGTTAAAGTTGTTAACTTATTTTTCTACACCAAAGACACTTCAGCGATTGCGGGTCTAGAAAATATTCATTTAGATGAAGTTGGAATTTACACTACATTACCTAACTTAGATAAGCGTTCAGATAAAGATGATTGAGGAATTGATCCGGTTGGACTTAAGAATACTAAATTTGCTTCATTCGAAGGTGGAACTATTGAATCTTGAGAAGCTACAGCCCCTGGACAAAGAGCTGCATCAATCTTCTTTAACACAATTAGACCTTCAAAACATGATAACTTTAACGATATTAAAGAAGGGTTTAAAATTGCTTTAAAAACAAAAGAAAATTGAAAAATCTTCAATGGTACTTTTGGAGTTGGTGGATACCCAACCGGAATTGACCTTTCTTTAAACCACAACATTAAATCAATGAAAGATCTCCCTCTAAATCAAAGAGTATTTAGAAAATTAACCCTACATGCTGATAGTGAAACCTTCACCTTACCAATTGGTGAAATTGTCTCAGGACAATTTGGTTCTCTAGTTGTGCAAGGTCCAGATCGTGCCAAAATGTATTTTGATAACCCAACTACTCACATCTTACATTTAACTGGTACAGCTAGTGATATTGGTACAAATTATGGAATCCATTTATATGGATTACTTGAAGCAGGAAAACAATCTTTAGATACTATTGTGGTCGATAATTTAGAAGCTAAAGAACTAATTGAGAGTTCACAAGCTTGAGGACAATTTGGTTCAAGCTATAAACTTATCGTTAAAACTAATTAGAGGTATATATGAAAATAAAACTTAAACAAAACACCTTATTTTATTGACAGAATATATTTGGCTATTTGCTGCTTGGAATCCTACTTCTTTTTAGCCTATTTTCTCTCTCAAGCTTACTTGGCTGAAATCCATCTAAAACTGGTTTAAATGTTTATAAGCCTTTTTTACCAATAGAAAACTTTTTAGACATTTCACAGCCTAATTTCCAAGGACGCAATTTTGTTATTATTTATAACTTTATTATCCTAATGGTCCCTTTAATTCTGGCTCCATTTTGACTTGCCCGCAATGCAAGTAAGCAGCCAATCAGCTTTAGTAAATATCTACCATGAGCTTTTGGCTACTTAATCATTATGCTAGCTTCATTCGGATTACTTATTGCCCTTCCAATTACTGAAGATAGCTCAATGATACTATTACTAATTAAAACTATTCCATTTACAGTCTTAATGCTACTTAATTTAGGTTTTGAAATTTATCACCTAACATATTGCACTAAAGTGTATACCGGAACTAAGAAGTACACTCGTAACTTCTTAATCTCTAATATAGCAAAACTTACTATCCTAATTGCAGGTTGAATTCTTCTTGCTTTCTTTCTAATTGGAAATAGTCCTGAAACATTATTTACAGATAAAAATAATCTCAAAGAAGGTTTTAGAATCCTATTTTATAACTATACAGCAGCTGGTATTATAGCAATTATTGTAATCGTTTTTACCTTCATGCTTTATTGAGGATTTAAGATTGCTAACTTATTTGAACTAGAGTCAAATAATGCACAAGCTAAAGCATTATCTAAACAAGCTTTAAACTTTAACTTCTATGTCCTAGCCTTATTTACTCTATGAATGTTTATTAACATCTTCATTATTAATATTAATGATGGTCCATTAATGAACCGTAAGCCAGCTCACATCTTATGAGCCCTTACATTAGTGATCTCACTAGTTTTACTAGTCCCTATATACTTCTTATTAAAATGAAAACCACTTAATAACTTAAGCAAAACAGCTAAAGGCTTTATCTTAGTTATTCTTTCAATTATTTACTTATCAGTTTTATTAATTATTCGTATGCTTAATGCTGATAAATTCAATAACTACATGGTAGTTTGAATCCTAGTTATTTCTTACTTTGCTTTATTATTAGTCTACAGGTTAGCTGGAAATAACTTATCTTACATTACTCGCTATACTTTAGTTCTAATTTTTGCATCATTAAGCATTGCTATTTTCTTCTCAGTACTAGCAGCTTTACTAAATCAAGGAGACAATAATTTAACTGCCTCAATACCATTTAAATTTACTTTAGTTGATATCTTTATTATTATTCCAATTATTGCTTGCTTACTACAAGTAGTTATTCAAATTGGCATTTGAGCCAAAGCAACCTATGTTGTTTATAAATACAATAAAACTCAAGGAGCATCTCATGAAACTAAACTTTCTAAGTAATTTGAAAAACAATAAAGCTGCACAAGCACTACTTGATCAACAGCAAACTTATTTAAAACAAATTTATTCAACTTATAATCAAGTAAAAACAGAAAGCAGTTTTATCTCATATCAAGTCTTTACTAACCAATTCCTTATTTTAAATAACATCCAAAAACATGGTGGGCTTTGAGAAGAATTAGTTACTGAGCGCGATGAATTTATGGCTCATAAAAATCAAATTGCTTATCGAGACTTCTTTATTTCTTGAAGTATTAATCCAAGATTTAGTCAAAACATACTAGTGCCTGTTATTAGTCACCAATTTGATTCAAATACTAAAGTATTATCATGAGCTCAAGCTGAAAATGATGATATTGCTTCTATCTTAGCTAAATATAATGATTATCTAACTCAATATTTAGTTTCTAATGATTGTGCAGTTGAAATCATTCCTGGCATTATTGTTAAATACAATTTCGATTTAAAGGATTACAACTTATACTTCTCACCTGAGTTAATTTCTAATGCACATAAAGAAAATTAAACAAAAAGCTGAATCACTAGACAAAATATTAACCATTGTTGAATCACAAAAGAATATTAATTTAATTAACATCTTACGTCTTTCTCAACAAATTGGTATGTATTTCCAAAGAGCTAATCAAGCCAAATCTTACATTGATTATCTTGCTAGTAATTATGCAATTACCAATCCTTTAATCGAACCAATTAATAACCATTACCTTTCTTTCTTAAATAAACTCACAACTAAAAGTGCTATTAGTTATAAAACTATTTGAGTTTACATTACTGAAGAAGAAAAATATGAGACTAACTCATACCGTAAGTATGAAAACTACTTATTACAAAATGCCAATAAAAACGATTCTTTTGTTGTTATTGGCCAACGTGCTAACACTTTTGCTCAAGAAAATAAGCTAAATATCATTTTTGAAAACAGTTTTAATGATGTTACTTATTTAACTGATGTACTACCTGACTTTTTAGAAGCTTATCTAGAAACTAATGGTTTTTGCAAAATTAAGTTTGTTCTTAACTCTTCTAAAACTAAACAACTAAGCTTAAATGTTATTCCACTTAGTGAACTAAACTTTGATTTAGACTTATACCGTAAGGAAAATAACTTTCTATCTATCCAAGGTCTAAATATTTATCCTGATATTAGCAGCTTTGTTAAGTCACAACTTAAGTCATATTTAACTTACATGACTCTAGCACTATTAAGTGAATCAAACTTAATTTATCAAAAATATGCTTTAGTTGCAATTAATCAAAAGATTAATGATCTAGAAAAGAAACAAAAGCGTCTAGCACTAGAAGTATTGCGGGCTAAACGTGAATTAGAAGTTGAGCAAATTTCAATCTTATCTAAGAAAAAAGACTTACTCCATGATGAAAAAGGAGATAGTAATGAATAGTATTAAATGCACTTTTATCTCTGAAAATTCACTAGAAACAAGAGAATACATTTCGAGTCTTGAACTTAATTTAAATCTTGAAGATCAATGAAGTTTACTAAAACCTAATTCTGTTGGTTCCTATACCAAAGCCTTCTTTAGAATCAAAACTAAAGAAAACACTACTAAATACTATATTTTAGATAACGTTTTTATCACTTATATAAATAATGAAATTAACATTACTTATAGGGGATGCTTTAGAAGCTATTTACAAATTAAAAACAGCAATAGCTTCATTATGCAAAATGAAGCTAAATTAAAAACATTACTTACTGATTTAAAGTATTACAAAAGTTGTAAACAACTTTCAGTTGATAATTTAAACAAAATTGCCATCTATAAGCTTGAAAATGAAATCTTTATCCTAAAAGCTATTACCTTATTTAATCTCAATCCAGAGGAGTCTAAATGCGCAGAAAACTAAAATGACTAATTCTTGGCCCAGTTACTAGTGCTCTTCCACTAACTGTACTTTCAGCAGCTAGCACTAATGATCCTACTTCATATAATAATGGTACAGATAACAACAGTAATCAAGGTAAAAACTTATCCCCAGATTTCGACCAGTTTGCTAAACTAGAAAAAGATTTTCAAGCTGAAAAACTTGGCAAAATTCTAGAACAAGGAATTAAAGATTTACATAATGAAGCTAACACCTTATTAAGTAACACTACTACCACAGATGCTCAAGATATTTTAAAAGGTATGTACCTTAAAAAAGTAGCTATTTATTTAGATACTCACAAAGTAGCTATTATTAAGAATCCAAGAGATAACGGATTCTTTATCTTCTATCCTGAAATATTAGCTAACTCTAAAGCCTTTAAAAGCATGAGTCTTAGCTTTGATGATAAAACTTATCAACAAGTTTTAATTGATGCTAAAGAAGGTTCAATTAATCCATACCAAAACCTTCCTTTAGTTTCATCACAAATTTCAGATCTAAAAGAATTTAGTAGCGAAACACTAACTAATACTTTAACTAAAGAACAATTCAATTCTAAAGTTGATGATTACTTCAAAAAGTTAGCGAGTGAATTTGACGATATCTTCCAAAATAGTGATGATATTCCTACTTTTGAAACTACGTCAATTGATTTTAATTCTTCAGGTGACTTTAATTTACACGCACCTAAAGAATACAACTCTTGAGATGACTATATTAAATCTAAATATAGTTCACGTTTCTTAAAGTTTGACCTTGATCAAAACTCTAAAGAAGACCAAGATCAAGACAAACCACCCTCACCTATTATTCCCCCTCTTCCTCAAATTGAGGATCCAGCAGTAAAATCAAATGAAATTCAAAACATTCCTTCACTGCACCCAATTGTTTCAGCTGCTATGTATGATACCTTTAAAGCTTTAACTAGCTTAGACGCTAAAAACGCTTTTATTGCTAAATATAACAAAAATGTAGAGAAGAACTCTCCTATCTATTTCTTCTTTGATAATAACATTAACACTAGATATCAATATCAAGTTACTGAATTAAAACTTGATTCTAATAATCAATTATTAGCTGATGTTAAAATTCAAGATAAAGTTGATAAAAATAACTTACGTACCTATAGTTATAGCGTAGATACACTAGCAAATAAACAAATTACTTTAGCCACACAAGCTGCTAATGGACTAATTGAAAATATCTTTATTCAACTATATACATCTTTAGGTGTTAATGCTCAAATTGATTATCAACAATTAGTTGATCAAGAATTAGCCAATGTGTTATTTAATATGATTTCACGTGCTATGAAAAATACTTATAAGCCTGAATACAAGGCTGATTTATCTAAAATCATTCAAGATAATGCCTCTAGTGTTTCTACTTTAGAACTAAAAGCTAACTTAGAAAGTAAATTTGGTGCAGACATTAATTACTTTATACTTTCAAGTCTTAAAAATACAGTAATTAATGACACTTACTATTTTGCTTTATTACCTAATGCTTACTTAAATACTTATAAGTTAATATCTGAAGGTATTAAAAATAAAATAGATTTAATTAAAGTAAACTTAAAAGTACTTAATGAGTACTACAAGATTGATTATTTAGACATTAGTTGAATTAATCAGGGATTAGATGTCTTAAATGATGATATTTCTTTCTTAAAGGGACTAGCTATTAATAATAGTTTTAACCTTTATTCACAATATCTTAATTATACAGAGCTAACCTCTCGTATTAATAAAACTTTTAGAGATTTATACATTATTTTACACACTGAGCCATTAACTAATACAATTGAAAACAAAAAGGCAATTAATCAAATGTTTAATTCAATTTGAGCTATGCCTCAAATTCCATATACTCAGCCAGCAGCTAATAAAACTTTACTTTATACACTTGGAGCAATCTTCTTATCATTCTCTTTAATCTTAATTCTGATTGCTTCAACTCTTGGAATTACACACAAGAGATTTGATATTAAAAATACAAGAAATAAAACAATATTAATGAGTTCGCTAGCTTCAATTTTCTTAATAATAGCAATTATTTTACTTGCTATCGGACTTGGAGGTCTATAATGACAAATAATAACTATCCTAAAATAACAGGTATATTTGACTATGTTGTAGAGATCACTGGTAAGTATCCTTACTTTCAGAACCAAATTTTTACTTTAGCAAGTAACCCTGAAGTCAATTTAATTTTAATCTCAGCTACTCAAAATAAAGCTTACTGTCTTTCGGAAGGTAAAATAGGAGAATTTCTTATTGGAGAAAGTGTTATTCCAACCGATCAACAACACTTTATTGAAACTTCTCTTAGCTACTTCGGAAAAATCATTAGCATTGAAGGAAATATTTTATATCCAGCTGCTAACGATAGCAAAACAATGCTTTCACACAAGTCTCTAGCTTTCAATAAGCCTAATTCATTACTATCATATCAACCACTAGAAGAACAACTACATACAGGCTATATGGCAATTGATTTACTTATCCCAATTGGCAAAGGTCAAAGAGAACTAATTATCGGTGACAGAAAAACAGGTAAAACACACTTAGCACTGAATACCATTATTAATCAAAAGAATCAAAATGTTAAATGTATCTATGTAGGTATCGGAAAGCAGCAATCAGATATTGCTTCAGTTTATAAAACTTTAAATGATAATGGAGCAATGGATTATACCATTATTATTAATGCATCTGCTGATCAACCTTATGCACAATACTTAGCTCCGTATGTAGCTATGGCTCATGCTGAAAACCTGGCTCACCAATATGATGTTTTAATTGTTTTTGACGATTTAACAGCACATGCTAATATTTACCGTGAAATTGCTTTATTAACCAATAAACCTGTTGGAAAAGAAGCTTTTCCAGGAGACATGTTCTTTGCTCACGCTAGATTACTTGAACGTAGTGGAAAATTTGTAGGCAAAAAATCAATTACTGCACTTCCAATCTTACAAAGTGTTGAAAATGATATTACTTCTTTAGTAGCTTCAAATGATATCTCAATTACCGATGGACAAATCGTTATGAATACAGATCTCTTTGCCCAAGGCAAATTACCTGCTATTGATATAGATTTATCCGTTTCACGTATTGGTGGATCAGTTCAAAAACCTTACATTGCAAAAGTAGCTGGTAAAATAGCTAAAATTTATAAAGCTTACAAGAGACAAATTAAACTTGCTTCACTTAAATATGATTTAAATGATGAAACTAGTGCATTATTAACTAATGGTTCTTTAGTTGAACAAATGTTTACTCAAAAAGGTATTTCTGTTTACAAAGGCAGCACAATGTTCCTTACAGCCAAATTAATTTCATGAGGTATTTTAAAGAAAGTAACCAACATTCCACTTGCATTAAAATTCATTGAAGAATTATGTATCTTTAATTCAATTGCTAAAGATATCTTAGATCGTATGATTAGTAATCAAGCTTATGATGATAATATGGCTAAAGATTTCTTTGCATTTGCTTTAGCACAATATGCAAAATATAAACAACTCAATTGGCAAATTGAAGTCTACCAAAAATTCATGGATATAGATGAAAACGTATTAAAACACATCGATGATAAATTAGGAGATAAATAATGACAAAAGGTATAGTAACTAAAATTTGAACAGATGTAGTTGAAGTTTCTTTTCCTAAAGATCAACTACCTAAAATTAACAATATTCTAGCTTCACCTAGTGACCAAACACACTTATTAGTTAAGAAAATTGTTAATGAAAACATTGTTTATGCAGTTATCATTGATGCAAATGAAACTATAGCAATTGATCAAGAATACTTTGATACCAATAATACCTTTATGGTACCAGTTGGTCCTAGTGCAAAAAATAACATCTTTGATGTTATGGGTAGATCACTAAATGACCCAAAAGCAAGCTTTAAACGTGTACCGATGGATTCAACCATTGTAACTAATAATGACTTTAATTTTGAACCCCAAATACTTGAAACCGGAATTAAGGCTATCGACTTCTTTATTCCTATTTTAAAGGGTTCTAAAATTGGAATCTTTGGTGGAGCTGGAGTTGGTAAAACAGTCCTAATGAAAGAAATTATCTTCAACCTTTCTAAGAAAGAAAAAAATACCTCTTCAATTTTTATTGGAGCTGGTGAACGTTCTAGAGAAGGGGTTGAATTATATGATGATTTAACTAAGTCAGACTTAATGAAAAGCTCTATGATGTTTATTTCGAAAATGAACGAAAGTGCTGGAGCTAGAATGAGTATTGTACCAGTTGGAATTACTGCTGCTGAATATTTAAGAGACAATGAAAAAGAAAATGTCTTACTATTTATCGATAACATTTTTCGTTTCCTACAAGCTGGAAATGAAATTTCAGCCTCACTTGATAAAAAACCTTCTTTAGGTGGATATCAAGCTACATTAAATACTGAAATTTCTTCAGTTGAAAACAGACTATTTTCAAATCAAAATGGATCAATTACTTCATTTCAAACTGTTTTCTTACCAATGGATGATTTATCTGACCCATCAGCTTTAGCTGTATTTAATCACTTGGGTGGTTCCCTAGTATTATCACGTGATGTAGTGGCTAAAAACATTTATCCTGCTTTTGACCCACTTGAATCATCATCAGCAACAGTTGATGTTAAAATCATTGGGCAAAAACATTATGATGCAATTATGGAAGTTAAAAAAATCTTACAAAGATATAAAGAACTTGAAGATGTTATTTTAATTTTAGGTATTGAAGAACTTGATGATGATTCAAAAATCATTGTTAAGAAGGCCTTACAATTGCAAAACTTCTTCTCTCAATACTTCCACACTACACAACACTTCACTCAAATGCCTGGTGTGTATGTTCCATTATCTAAAACAATTGAATCAGTGGAAAGAATTATTAATGGTGAATTTATTGATGTTAACCCTGAAAAATTCTCATTTATTGCTACTGTGGATGATATAAGAAATGAAAACTAAAATACTAAAAAATTCACTTTTAATCCTTGGAGCTAGTGCTTTTAGTTTACTACCTGTATCATGTTTTCATGATTATCCAGTTAGACCTATAACTAAACCACTAGATCCCAATGATCCAATCAACAAACCAAAAGAACCTGAAAAGGATAAGCAACCTACTAATCCTAAAGAAGGGGATCCAGTAGAACAACCACCTACAGGTGGGGGATTTAATCCTTTTGATCCTAAACCAGTAAAGGATCCAACTACTCCTCCAAGCGCTAATAGCCTGGAATATAAAAAGGCTAACTTCTTGAATAAATATTATGCTGATGAAGCTGCTTATATTAACTCACTTGTAAAATCGCTTTGACCCGATGGGAATAATGAAGCATATCAAGAAATTTATGAAACCTATAGCAAAACTCATGTAGAAGAATTTGATACTAAAGCTTCAGATTTACACTTGCCAGCTTTTCTAGATTCATATGCTAAAAACTTTACGGTTACTGATAATAACAACAATTTAGTGCTTAATCCACTTGGCCAAATTAGGAGAAGAAAATATTGAGCTGATACTATGGGAGATAGAGGAACTGCTAGATATATTCCTAATAATCTTTATAAAGAAGTATTGGGTGAAACTTATTCAATTATTCTTTCTAACAACAATGAATATCTTGAAAAGCTAAATAATCCTCAAATTGCACCAGGACGCTTCGCTCAAGGTACTGCATGGATTTTAGATTATGCAGCTAATGAGGAAGGAGTTATTTCTAAATTATATTTAGCAACTAACTTACACGTAGCTAGTGACCTAATTACCTCAACTGACAATGGCAGCATTTATACCAATATTCTTCCAGATTCAGTGATGAAACAAAATGCTGACAACTTAGTACAAGCTAACAATAAACTTCAAGAACTAACTCCTGAAACTGCTAAATTAGAAAAAGAATATAATGATATTAAAATCAAATATGGTGAAAACTCGCCTGAATTTAAAGAAATTAATGAAAAATTTAATAAAGCTTTAATACCATACAATGAAGCTCAACAAGCTGTAAAAGCAGCTGAAGAAAGGATAATTGGTGTAACTAAAAATGTACGTCTAGCACATTTCAATCCAAGCACACCAACCGGAACTGAGCTTAAACGTACCATTCTTGATCCTAGGGTTGATTTCTTTGATTTTGACCCTAAAAATGTCAAGATCGTCTATGCTGGAGCTAACTTCTTATCAACATCACCTAGTGCTTATCTAGATACATCTTCTCCATATGCTGAATTAGAAGAAATGGCTGATTTTGCTGTCCTTGAAATCACATTAGATCAAAATCAACCTAAATATACATATGAAAGTCCGACTGAAAATGCTGGCTTTAGCGAAAATACTATTGATTCATATTCAGATTATGTTTTATATCTTACTTCAGCATATCAAAACAAGGATAATCAATCAAAACCTGCTAACTTTGATTTATTAACTAATTATGATGCTTTAGTCAGTGATAAGTTAACAGTTAATAATAAAGATGTTTCTAAAATTGATTATGACTTCTTAGCTTTAGGATTCCCTAACGCTAAAAGTGATGATGATTTAGTAACTTCAATTAGTAACAAGGATGAAATTCCTTCGCTTAAATCTACATCATCAGTTTGGGTCAATAAATCTAAGAACAATAAAGATAATCAATATGGTGGAGGCTTATCACAAAATGTTGCTTTACGTACCTTTATTGATAAACCAGGTTTAACTGATATTTTCCTTTCAAACCCATTAATTAATGCACAAGAGAAAAAGGGATTTGAAGTTAGATACCTTAAAGAAAAAGACTCAACTTACAGTGGAAATTCATATATTAACTATGGACTTGGATATATCTTACATAACTGAGAACCTGGTCAAGGTGGTTCAGGTTCTTCAGTAAGAGATATTAATGGAAATATATTAGGATTAACTTTTGCTGCAGCTGATGCACAATTCAATTCTCTTATTTCCTTAACTCAAGCTTTAAGATCACCTGGATATGATTACCATGGACAATATGGTAAATATAACCTTGAACAATATGACCTAATTTATGGTGGTGGGCCTAACCAAAGAACTTCATATCGTCAAGCTCTTCAAAAAATGTATGGGGATAACTATAAAACTAAACTCTTCCCACAAGGAGTTGCAATTATTCCTGAAGAATATAAGTTTAATAAATAACTTTTTACACCTAGGAGATAGACTTCTAGGTATTTTTATTTAACTAAATATTAATGTTTTAAGAGTTTAAAATAACATTGTTTTATATTTAAAAATATATAAAACTTTAGAAATAATTAATTAGTATTTAATTTAGATTTATTATTCTTAGTATAAAAAACTCATTAGAAATTAATTCTAATGAAAAATATTAAGAAAACATCTTTTATAGTGAAGCTCATTTGATATTGTTTATCTTTTTAAGTTTTTATTCTCAAGAATAAACATAAAAAGTCAATTAATTTATTCCTTGAATACTGTTGCTAATTTTTATTAAAAAATTTTTAAAATTGTATAAATGACCATGAAAGGAAAATCAATATATTTATAATTTAGTGTATAAATCATCAAGAGAATACAGGTAACTTTTGCATAATAAGTTTTTGCTTTCAATAAATACAACATAATATGATTTATTCACAGTTAATACAGGTATTTGTTAAATCTCCAAAAATAGTAATTTTTCAATGTACTTATCAGTTCTCTATAATATATAAAGCCATTTAATACTGATCTTTTAAATTTTTTATTAAATTTTTAAAGCTTATTTCTGGAGCTATTTTTTCAACATGTTTCTTTTTTCATGTATTACTTAAATTTATCATATCTAGAAGTAATGTTTTTGTCTTGGTTTGTTTAAAAATGGCAATAAAAAAATCCATTGCTGGATCAGTTTGGTGCCGGCAACTGGACTCGAACCAGCGACCCCTTCCTTACCATGGAAGTGCTCTACCTGCTGAGCTATGTCGGCAAATGGCTTTTAAGTATATAAATTATACCTAAAATAGCCTATTTTAGTATTATTTGGTTAAAAATTTATAGCATTCTAAAGTTACTTCACAATCTGCTAATGCTCTATGATTTTCACTAGCATCATATGGGATGAAATAATAATCACATATAGTCCCTAGTTTGTAATTAGGGAGGCGAAGTCTATTTCTAGATAACATTAAGGTATCAATTATTTCATTAGTAAAGACATGTCCTTGAGTCTTAATTGCATAATGTTGCAGGAACTTAATGTCAAATCTAACAATATTATGTCCAATTAATGGTAGATCTTGAATAAACTCAATAAAATCTTGCATCACCTTTTCAATTGGCGCTTGATTTTGTAACATATCTCAAGTAATATGAGTTAGTTTCGAAATAAAGTCAGGTAATGGACCATTAATTTTAACTAACTTACTAAAACGTTCCGCTACTTGATTATTGATAACTTTAATTGCTGCAATTTCGGTTATTTCATGTAAATTTGGACTCAGTCCTGTAGTTTCAATATCTAAAACTATATAACTATTTGGATACATAAATTAGAATAGCCCGCCCATTCCGCCAAATCCTCCAAAACCACCTGTTTTCTTGAAGTTTTGTGCAATTTGAGTCATCTTTTTACTCATTGCATCAAAGTCATTTAGTAGTTTGTTATATTCTTGGGCACTACGACCACTTCCTTTAAGGATTCTTTCTTTTCTTGAAGCTTGTTTAAGTAATTTTGGATTCTTTCTTTCAGCTTTGGTCATTGATGACATTAGAATTTGATATAGTTGCATTTTTTCTTCAGCTTTATCAATTTCGGCTTCATCAATTTTACCAGCTATGTTTCCAGGAAGCATTTTAAGGATTTTTGAGAATTTTCCCATTTGTTTCATTTGCTTAATTTGTTCCATTAAGTCATCCAAAGTAAATTGTCCTGAGAAAATTCTTTCAACCATGTTTTTAGCTTTATCTTCATCAATTGCTTCACTAGCTTGTTCAATTAGCCCCATTACATCACCCATACCTAGAATTCTTTCAGCCATTCTATCTGGGTGGAAAAGTTCTAAGTTAGAAGTTTTTTCTCCAGTACCAATGAATCTAATTGGTATATTAAGCACTTGTCTTAAGCTTAATGCTGCTCCACCACGAGCATCAGAATCAAGCTTTGTAATAATTACACCAGTTAATTTTAATTTATCGTGGAAAGCACTAGCAACATTGATAATATCTTGTCCAGATAAAGCATCCGCAACAAAAAAGATTTCATCTGGATGAGCAATCTTTTTAATATTAGCTAATTCATCCATGAGTTTTTCATCAATTGCAAGTCTCCCAGCAGTATCAATAATAATTAAATCATTTTTATTTTCATGTGCTTGTTGTAAGGCATTTTGCACAATAGTTTCGGCTGGTACATTAACTCCTTGTTCATAGAAATCAACTTGAATCCCTTTTGCTAAAGTTACTAATTGATCTACAGCAGCTGGACGATAAATATCAGCAGCTACTACTAAAGGTTTAGTAACAAATTTCTTCTTTCTTAAGTAGTAAGCTAACTTAGCACTTGCAGTAGTTTTCCCACTCCCTTGTAATCCACACATCATTACGACATAAGGCTTTTTGTTAATTTTAATTTCTTTAGTTTCTTTTCCAAGTACATCAACAAGTTCATCTCTAAAGATCTTAATCATAGTTTGAGAAGGGTTTAATCTTCCAATAATTCTTCCTTCTTCTAAAGCCTTTTCTTTAACGTTGTTAACGAATTCTTTAACTACCCGTAAGTTAACGTCAGCTTCAAGTAAAGCTATCTTAACTTCACGAGTTACTTCTAAAATATCAGCTTCATTTAAGGTTGTTTTCTTAGCCATTTTTGCTAAGCTTTTTTGTATTCTTTTTTCTAAAAAATCTAACATAAAATTATTATACAACACATAAGTAAATAGCTAATAAATTTCAAAAAACTTATATAATATCTTTTATGAAAGAAATAGAAGTAAAATATCCAGAAAGATTAGACAAATACGTTTCAAATAATAGTGATATCTCACGTAATGATATTAAACAATTAGTTGAACAACATTGTGTCTATGTTGATAACATTTTGGTCAATAAACCAAAATTTACTGTTCGTGAAGGACAGATTATTAAAATTACAAAAGTAATTGACAAAGAAATTAAGATTGAGCCTAAAGAAATGCCTTTAGAAATCTTATATGATGACGATTACTTATGTGTTTTAAACAAACCAAGTGGACTAACAGTTCACCCTGCCCCAGGTCATTATGATGACACGTTAGTAAATGGTTTATTACACCATTTTAAAAACAACTTATCAAATGAAAATGGATTACTTAGACCAGGAATTGTACATAGAATCGATAAAGATACTAGTGGACTGCTAATTGTTGCTAAAACAAATGAAGCTCATAATTTATTAGCTGATATGTTTGCAACTCACAGCATCAAGCGTTCATACTTAGCAATTTGTGATGGGATTATTGAAAATACTAAACTTAAGTTAGTACTTCCAATTGGACGTTCTACCAAAGATAGATTAAAGATGGAAGTAACTAACCACAATTCAAAACCTGCTGTTACTTATGTAACATTACTTAAAGGTTTTTATTTAGATGGACTGCCAAAATCTTTAGTTAAATGTGAACTTGAAACGGGAAGAACTCACCAAATCAGAGTTCACATGGCTCACATTAAAAATCCTGTATATGGAGATCCAGTATACAATAAAGCTATTGATGATAAAGGACAAAGATTACATGCTTATAAATTAACCTTTATTCACCCTGTAACTAAGGAAGAAATGGTTTTCTTTGCTAGACCACCTAAAGAATTTGAAATTGCAGATTTTGACTTTGATCAATTCCTAAAAGAAGAAGCTCAAGGAGGTAAAAATGAATAATAATCAAGCTCTTGAATTAGAAAAATACGAAACACCTGAAGCCTTTTACCAAGATTATAAAAGCAAATTTAATCAATGAATGTGAATTTGATTAGCTGCATTAATTGCTTGCTTTGCATTACTTGTTGCAGACTTTGTTATTACACTTGTTTTTCAAGAAAGTTTCTTAAAGACTTTTTACTTTAAGTTGGGAACAAATGCAGCAGCTGAAGTTGGAAAATTAACTTCTAATATGATACTTAATACCTACATCTATAGAGTAGCAAGTATTGTGGCTTATATGTTAATCTTTGCATACTTAATTTATGCAATTATCAGTTATAAAATTTCAGCTAACAAAAATCAAACTTTTATTAGACAAAATATGTGATTAGGAATTCTTACATTTGTTGTTGCTATTTATGCAGTGTTTAACTTAATTCAATATATGTATAACAATGCATTAAATGAATATGCACCATTTGCAATTGCAATCTTTGCTGTTGAATTAGTCTCATCGATTTTATATGTGCTAATATACTTTATTCCAGCTGGTCAAATTAGAAAACTTGTGAAATACAATGTATTTGTAGTTCAAAACATTCAATTCAAATTAATCCAAAAGAAATTTAGAGAAAGCCAAGCAAATGGAGGAAATAATCCATTTGATATCTTCAACATATTTAACAATATGGCTGCAGAATTTAATGCTAATGCACAAGATGCAAGCGAAAGCAATTCTGAAGAAGAAGATGAAATAGCTCGTCAATACCATGAAGCAAAAGAAAAGGCTGCTAAAAAAGAACCTTATAATCCTGCTACATCAATGGATGAAGAAAAAGATCAAGCAATGGCAAAATTATTATCAATGCCAAATCAACAATTATTCCAAATGGCAGCTATCTTAAACATTTCTGGATATGAAGACATGTCTAAAGATGAACTAGCTTCTTTAATTTACAACTACACCAAGCAAGCTCAAGAAAGATATGCTCAAACGCAAAAAGAAATTCATCAAGATAATAACGATAAGAAGTAATCTAGCATTGCTTCTTTTTTTATTCAACATTGTATAATTAACTTATGAATTACAACACACTAGCAGACTTTAAATTAGCCACTATTACTATTAATAATCATCCTTATTCATATTACTACTATGAAGTTAAAGATCGTTTAATATATAAATCTTTCATTAACGATAATGAGATCTATATCATCTACAATCCTAGTGTTCCTAAGTTGCATGATAAACTTATCAAAACTCTTAAATTCTATATTCCTAAATTAAAATATGAATTAAGCCCTAATTATGATACTTTCTACTTTATAGGCAAGCAATATCAATATAAGTACAAAAGTATTGGTTTAATTTTGCTAGTGGAAGTAAATAACCCTAGTAATGTGCTTTCTAGCATACCTTGCTTGCAAGGAAAAGAGCAAGATACTAAATACATTGTCAAGTGCATTACCATGCATTTAAATAAGCTATTTTATGCTTATATGCAAACAATAACTAATCAAGTTACTCAAGCATTTAAACGTGAGCCCATTAATATACAAATAGTTAATAACATTACTTCATATCATGGGCAATATAGATATAATAAAACTCAAAATAATGAATTAATCAAATACAGTTTAAAGTCATCAATTGCTAACCCTGATTTCTTACATTATATCGTTATACATGAAGTTGCTCATTCACTTAGTCATGGCTATGATAAGCATAGTCAAAAGTTTTGATCTACAGTATCTTTATTATTGCCAAACTACAAAGATTACAAAAATAAATTTATTTTTGATTTTGTATCAATAAAGGAATAATCTTAATAGAAGTCATATTAGTGACTTTTTATTTTTATTTCGGCTTAAATTCCTTTATTATAATCACTATTATAAAACCTGCAAAAACATGTATTTTAATATTTGTTACGCGGGTAAAAAAGCACTCTTTCCCAGCAGTAGCATAATGTTTAATAATTACTATAAAATTTTAAATTGAAACAATTTTTGCATGTTTTTTTGACACTTTTGTTGTAAAGTGCCTTAAAAATGCTTGTTTTTACCTAAAAATTGATAAAAATTAACCTAAACAAGGAAATACATATAAAAAAACCTGGAAAAAAATAAAGTTTTAATTTATGTTATGTAATAACAAATATACTAAAAGCAAACGCAACAGAATGTTTACTATAGCTAATGATTTTTTCTTTGAATGATTTAATAGGTATTTTATAGGCTTCAAACTATTAAATATCCAAGTTGGTATTTATAATTTTGTACAAGTAATTTTATAATCAAAAATACTAATAGTTCTATATTATAGAGCTTTTTGTTTTTACAATCATAAAACTCCGAAAGCTAATTATTTTCAAAAGAGAAGAATAGAATAATGATAAGGTATGCCTTTCCCAGCAGTAGCATAATGTTTAATAGTTACTGTCAAATCCTGAATCCAAACAATTTTTGCATGTTTTTTTGACGCTTTTGTTGTAAAGTGCCTTAAAAATGCTTGTTTTTACCTAAAAATTGATAAAAATTAGCCTAAACCAGTAAATACTTAGAAAAAACCTGCAAAAAAATAAAGTTTTAATTTATGTTATATAGGTAAAAAGCGCCCCTTTCCCAGTAGTAGCATAATGTTAAATCATAATTACCTTTCCAAGTTAAAGATAGCTAAAATACTTTTAGTCCTATAAATTAGGGATTTCCATTTCATGCGCACATAAAATTACATAGAAAAATTCTATGTAGGCCTTTCCCAGTAGTAGCATAGTAGTCTTTACATTTATTTAACAGCCATTCATTGTTTTGTTATAAATAATTAAAAATAGCCCATGGTAAATGGACTATAAAAATATATTTTTCTATTATTGATAATAGTTTTCTTGAGGATCTGACTTAGATGGTATAAGTGATTCTATTTGTCATTTTAACATATTAAATGGATATTTGCTTCCGCATAAGTTAAATAGCATTTTAAGGTAAAAGTTCTTAAAGTCTTCACAATTCATTCCATTTCATTTTATTGGGAAGTAAATACTTATTTTGGTTGAATAGATTGTTCACAATAGACCTAAGACAAATGTTGATAAATAAAGGTAAAATATTGTTATATTGACACTAGCAACATAGCTCATTAGTCCAAGTATTACAATTGGTATTATAACTGTAAAAATAGGCATTATAGCAATTATAAACTTCACTAAATCACACTTTGCTTTAGATGATTTTACTCATCTTACATTATTAGCTTCATCAGCATTTAAGATATAAAAGTATCTATAAATAAATGAAATCATTTTACTTTTCTCTTCAGGAAATCTATTTTTTAGATTTCTAGTACTCTTCTTAAATCGAATCACGAAGTTAAATGAACTATATGTAAAATAGTAAATTACCGTAATTGATAGTGGGATAAATCAAATAGCTAGTAAACTAACTAATGCAATGTTGAATGCATTTTGATCTGTGCCAGTTTTAAATACAACTCATGAAGTATATCCAAAGCATACACCTCAAATAGCAGCAACTAAGATAATGATTAGTAAAAAGAATGTTCACCAAAGCGTTAATATAGTTTTCTTTTGTTCTTTTGAATTCATTAGTATCAATCCATTTCTGTTCCTTTACATATAAAAGAATTTTATAAGTTCTAGAACATATAATTATACTTGATTCTATGACGTAATTTCAGATTACAAAGCTTACGGGCTATTTTTTTTATTTAAAACACATAATTTTGAATTTATCTCCCTATTTATGCAAGCATTTTAAAATAATCTTTTTGCTAGCCTGACAAGATTATTCTTGCCAACAAATAATTTATACAAAAAAATACCAGAGTATAAACTCTGATATTTAATGATTAGTTTAGTTGTCTAAAGACAATTATTTGTTAAGACCTTCTCATTTTCAGTATCTAACTTCATCAATGTCAATTCCAACTTCTTTGATGTATCTGTTGTGGTATGCAATTTTTTCGTCCATTAAAGCAACGAATTCTTTTGCTTTATCACCGTAAACTGCATTAGCAGCTGTAATAGACATGTGGAATCTGTCCATTTCTGACATTAAACGAATGTCGAATGATGTTGTAATATCACCATTTTCTCTGTATCCGTGTACGAATAAGTTGTGGTTCTTACGTGAGAAGAAGATGTCACGAATTAATCCTTCAAATCCGTGGAATGCAAATAGAACTGGTTTGTCTTCTGTGAAGATTGCGTTGAATTCTGCATCGCTTAATCCACGTGGGTCAATACTTGGGTGACGTAATCTTAATAAGTCAACAACGTTAACGAATCTGATTTTTAGTTCAGGGAAGTATTTGTTTAAGATTGAGATTGTAGCTAAAGCTTCTAAGTTTGGTTCTGTACCTGATGCAACTACTACTAAGTCTGGTTCTTCACCTTCTTTAGTTGTTGAAGCTCAGTCGATAACTTTAAGTCCTTTATCTACTAATTCTTGTGCTTCATCCATGTTGAAGAATTGATCTCTTGGTTGTTTTGAAGCAACAATAAGGTTAATAACGTCTCTTTCAGCAAATGCTTTATCTAAAACAGCAAGTAATGAGTTTG
Organism: Mycoplasma milvi; assembly: GCF_048284715.1. Classification (NCBI taxonomy): domain Bacteria; kingdom Bacillati; phylum Mycoplasmatota; class Mollicutes; order Mycoplasmatales; family Mycoplasmataceae; genus Mycoplasma; species Mycoplasma milvi. The sequence goes on from NZ_JBLWAH010000005.1 coordinate 51,647, forward strand.
TGTCAGCTGGTAAGTATTCACGAATTAATTCTGGTTTCTTGTCAGCTAAGTGTCCTAAAATACCTGGATCTTGGTGTGTGTATCCATTGTGGTCTTGTTGGAATGCTGTAGATGTAGCAATAACGTTAAGAGATGGGTAGTCTTTTCTTCATGAAATTTTACGTGCTTTAGCGATTCATTTCATGTGTTGTGTTAACATTGAGTCAACAACTCTTAAGAATGATTCGTATGATGCAAAGAATCCGTGACGTCCTGTAAGAACGTATCCTTCTAAGAATCCTTCTGCTTGGTGTTCTGAAAGTTGTGAGTCAATAACTCTTCCAACTGGTCCAACAGCTTCATCTAATTCAGCATCAACTCTTTCAAGTCATTGTCTGTTTGTTAATTTAAGTACTGCATATAATCTATTTGATTTTGTTTCATCTGGTCCAAATACTCTAAAGTTATCTGGGTTTCTCTTGATTACTTCAGCAAATCAGTTACCTGCATTAACCATATCTTGGTCTTTTATTTCACCTGGTTTGTTAATTTCTAATCCGAATTCTCTTCAGTTAGGTAAGTTAAGAGCTCTAGGGTTTACACCACCATTTGTAATTGGTTGCATAGCCATTCTCTTGTTACCTTTAGGAGCGATTTCAGCGTATTCAGCTTTGAATTTTCCATTTTCGTCAAATAGTTCTTCTGGACGATATGAAGCTAATCAAGCTTGTAATTCATCTAATAATTTAGGATTTTCTGATGTTACAGGAAGTGGAACTTGGTGAGATCTAAAGCTTCCTTCGAATGTTTCACCATTAATTTGGTGTGGACATGTTCATCCTTTTGGTGTACGAACAACAAGTGCTGGTCAAATTGGTCTTGTAGCAACTTCTGCTGGTAATTTTCTAGCTTCTGTTTGGATTTCTAAAATTCTTTCCACAGCTTTATCGAAAGCATCAGCCATAAGTTGGTGAATACCTTCTTGGTCAAATACGTTAGCTTCTACAAAGATAGCTTCTCATCCGTATCCTCTTAACATTGAAGCAAGTTCTTCATCTGTTTTACGAGACATAATTGTTGGGTTTGAAATTTTTCCACCGTTAATGTGAATGATAGGTAATACAGCACCATCATTTACTGGGTTAATGAATGATGTTGAGAATCATCCAGCAGCAAGTGGCCCTGTTTCAGCTTCACCATCACCAATAACAGCAGCAGCAATAATGTTAGGGTTATCTAAAATAGCTCCTGTTGCGTGTGAAAGTGAGTAACCTAATTCTCCCCCTTCGTGAATTGATCCAGGTGTTTCAGGAGCAGCATGTGATGCTGTTCCACCAGGGAATGAGAATCTTTTACACATTTTCTTAATTCCAGCTTCATCTTGTGTGATTTCTGGGAATAATTCTGTGTAACTTCCATCTAAGTATGAGTTTGAAATCATAACTTGTCCACCGTGTCCTGGTCCTTCGATGTAGAACATATCTACACCATATTTGTTAATTACCCGGTTTAAGTGTGCGTAAATTAAGTTTTGTCCTGGGATTGTTCCTCAGTGTCCGATTGGGTACATTTTAACGTCTTCAGCTTTTAAACCATCTTTCATAAGAGGGTTGTTTCTTAAGTAGATTTGAGCTACTGAAAGAAAGTTAGCTGCACGCCATCAAGCATGTACTTTATCTAAATATTGTTTTTCATCAAATAAAGTCTTTTTCATAAATATTCCTTTTAAATTTTTGATATTTAACACATTAAGTTTAATGTCCAAAAAATTCCAACTCAATATGTATCCATATTTTACATTTTTTCCTATTTTATCCACATAAAAATATTTTGCTTTTTATTAGCCTTGTTTTTGCCTAAAAAATAGCTTTTTTAAGTTCCTTTTTAAAGTTACTTAATTTCTATATATTACTCAAAAGCACTATCCTAAAGCAATAAGGGTTTAAATTAACTAAATAAAAAAATATTTTATTTCAATGCAAAAGTCTAAAAATCTGTTATTTTATTTATATTGAAGTTTAAAAATATTCAAACTATAATAAATAAAATTTCAAATAAGGAGACAAAATGAAAAAGCCAGAAATTATTTTTATTGACTTAGACGGAACTACACTTGATACTCAAGAAATTAAATTTTGACAAAGAAGCGCTACTCCATATACCAGACAAGTTTTAACTGAATTAAATAAAACAATCCCAGTTGTTGTTTCAACTGGAAGAGGAGTATCACCTAAAACAAGTAATCTTGTTAAAGAAATTACAGGAGTAGATACTTATATTGCTTGAAATGGTGCTAAAACAGTTGAAAATGGTGTTATTGTAAATGAAGAAATTATGTCAAAAGAAGTTGCTCAACAACTTTTTGATGAACTTTCTAAAAACTTCTGCTTTGTGGTTTATAACTCAAATGCAAGAGAACAAGCTTATGTAAAAAATAGAGTATTTAGATGATTTATGGGAGGCTTTGGTAAAAAGACTGCTCACTCATATAAAGAATACAACAATGATTTCCCAGTTTATAAAGCACTTGTATGATCTCTGTCAGGTAGAAAAATTAGAAAACTCGCTTTAAAATGACAAAAACAATTTGCCGGTAAATTAGAAGTTTCACTTTCAGGTTCTAAAAATAATATTTTAGAAATTACTAAAGCAAACTGTTCAAAAGGTGATGAAGAAGTTCGTTACTGTTTATCAAAAGGAATTAATCCAGCTAATGCAATGCACATTGGGGATTCTATGAATGATGCTTCAACTAAAAACCGGATTGGTACATTAGTTGCTATGCAAAACTCAGTTGATGAATTAAAAGAAATCGCAGATGTGGTTACAGAATTTAGATGTGATCAAAGTGGATTAGCTAAATTCTTAGAACAATTTTTACCAGAAGAAAAATAGAGTTAGGTTTCCTAACTTTTTTTGTAAAAAATTTATTTTTGAAATAAAAAAGTAACAAAAATAAACTTTTTAATTTTTATAATGCTTGACTATCTTTTCGAAAGTGTTACAATATATTCGAAAAGAGGTTAACATGAATAATAAACAAGAATTAATTACATTACAAGCTTCATTATTTATTCTGCAAGCTAAAATTAAAAATTTTCACTGAAATATTAAAGGAGCTGATTTCTTTGAAATTCATGAGCAATTAGATAAATTATATGATGATACTACTGAACAACTTGATGCAGTAGCTGAAAAACTTTTAATGTTAGGTTACAACGCACTTGGTAGCTACCAAGAAGCAGCTAAATACTCATTAATTAAAGAAATTGAAGCTAAAGATTTTATTTCAAGTGAAATTTTTGCTTATGTAGTTGCTGATTTAAACACACTTCTTGAATATATTGGAAAAATGGATAACATTTCATATAGAGTTCAACCATTACTTGATGAAATCGTTATTTACTTAGATACATGACACTGAAAATTTTTAAAATCAACTAAATAATAACTTAGCAGTCTACTGATAGACTGTTTTTTTATTCTTTTATAAGAAAATGCACCTATTGCTAGGTGCATCAGGAATACGTCTAAATATTTTTGGAGAAACGTATTTGTCCGAATAAAAAACTAACTTTTACATCCCTTAGGATCGTATACCCATAATGTCTACATCATCATGGATATACATTAATATAGTACAACAAAAATATAAAAATGGTACTAAAAAATATATAAAAATTAGCTTTTTTATATTTTAGTATTAATAAGCCATATCAAATGTCATTATTTTTCGAAGTATGAAATTAACAAAAAAGTCACTTTTTAGTGACGATTTTGGAAGTGTGCCTTATGATGTTTATACGTACGATTAACTTGTCTAAACATATCCCCTTCTTCAGAATATTGTTTTTTACCAAGTCTTGTATATCTTTCTGCTGCTTTATCAGTAATTAATTTATCAGCGCGTAAAATTTCAAGATAATAATTTATTATTTCGTAGTTAAAGAAGTATTTATATTCACTATAAAGTTGCATTATTACTTTTAATTCTTCAAATAACAGATTTTTAAGTAATTCAGGATACTGCATTTGTCTTGAGTGTAAATTAAACTCATCTCTATCTACAACTTGCAATTCTTTATCAGGATAACATTTTACATCTAGGTCATAATCTATAAATTTAATGGTATTATCTTCAAATATAGGCTTAGAAGCCATATTAATATAATAATAAGGACCAGAATCCTTTAATAATACAATCGCATTATACATAGCATCTTTTGGAATAAATCAGATGGCATTTTCATTATATCTTCATCCATTTACATCTTTTTCATATTCAGCTACTTTTGTATTTTTCAGGAATAATACTATATGTCTCTTATTATGAAATACTACTTTAGCTGAATTTCATTGACGATATAAATAACCATTATGTTTATAACCCTGTACATTAATCATTGAGCCAACTTTAAGCTTACTAAAATCTCATTCCATTGTTATCCTCCTTTCTTAATAATAATTTAATTATAACATTAGCGAGGTCTTTCTCACCTGATTGTAGTTTGATTATTTTTATTTTCTACTACATAATAATAATTAGCATTTTCAGCACGATAGGTAGTTACTCAACGATTAGAAGGAAGAGTAATTTGATGATCCTTTACTAATTCATTATCTTCTACCATTCCATTTTTATTTAAATCATCTCAAAAGTATATAGTTCCTAATTCTCCAGGAACAATATAATCTTTTGTAATGTAACTAATATATCCTTCTGGATAAATTCGGTTGGCTAGTTGTTGTTGTCTTCAAGCTTCACTAGCTTGTGTTTCATTTTCAATTCTAGCTCCCATATCAAAATTATTATGTCCAAAGAAATTAAAGGTATCTAGATAAATAATATCACTATGAGCCACCACTTGTCCAGCTGGATTAACTATTGCAATACCAGTATGGCTTTTATCTTTCAAGTATCCACTAAATTTTACCCTAGTAATATTGTTTTCATCTTTTTGCACTTGGGCGTAGTTCTTTCCAACTCATTTTCACCCTGAGTTATCATAGTAAATTTGAGCTATTTCACTACCATATCCCATGGTGCGTAAAAACATTTTATAAAAATCATGTGATTTATTTTCTTTAATTTTATTTGCCTGATTTAAGCTTATTCTATCAAGGGTTTTGTATGAGTCAAGAGCAAAAGGTGAAGTTGGAATCATAATAGAACTTGACCCTTTGACTATTTTTGTAACTCAGGTCTTATTATATGGGTCATAATAGGTTACTGGATTATTTGGATCAATATAACCTGAATTATCATTTATGTATCAACCACTTCTTGTTAAAGTGTCAAAATTATTCATAAACACTTTACCATAATCTTCTGCTATTGAACTTGGTCTGATTTCATATGAATTTGCATGATTATTATAATGAAATTTCATGTTCCCAAAGAATCCTGAAGAAAACTCTTCCTGATTTTTTTCAGCTGTTATAGCAGGATTTGGTTCAGCAATATTATAGTAAGATTCAAAAGCAAATTTTAGATATTCTCTTGGAACTAATTCAGTCAATGAGTAATAGTATCGTAAATCACCATTGTTCAGAGCAAATTTTTCATCTGGAGAATATCAAAAGCTTGGTTTAATTTCTAGTTTTCTTTGTAATGCTAATGGGTCTTTTGGAGATCCTTGCCCATTATATAATCCATTAGAAACATCCCAAAGATCTTTTGGTGAAAAGTTTGTATATAAGGCATCTGAAACATCTTGTGCTGCAGGTTCTCTAAATCATCTGTCTCTTAATAGTGCTAAAATTTCAGGCTTAATATATGATTTTGCACTTACATCATAGTTTAATAAGTATCTAAAGTTATCAGCGAAATAGGCATTTCAATATTGTTCATTCCCTGATGAAAATATCTTATCTAGTAATCCTGTCTTTTTGCTTTGACCAGGTTCATAATATTTGACAGTAACCATTTCTTTGTCTTGAGTATTTGCTACTGGTCCAGCTACATTTCCAGTTGGAATTACTTTATCTCCTGGTAAGGCTATTTCAGCATAGTTATTTGCTCAATGGTGCATATATTCATGGAATAAAGTTTGCATAATTGTTGCCACTCTATCATATAATGTTGCATTAGTTTCACACATGAATGCTCCATTAATATAAATATTCTTAGTACTTGGGATATAAAGTCCATTAGCAGTAGCTGGAATAATAGTGAAATCATTAATATTTATAGCTTCTAGATCATAGACTTCAGGCCCAAATGTTACCTTCCGCTTAAATTCATTTGCTAGATAAGCTAATCCACCAGGTCCAAGTAAATATCTATTATTTGCAGGATTTTCCTTATCAACACTATAAGCAAAATCTCTAAATTTAATTTTTGTATATGGATCTATGTATTCTACATAAGTTCCTTCATCATTAGTTTTTGTTTCTCAACTTATACTTCCAAGACTATTTACAAGTGCTAAAGCTTCTTCTTGCTCTTTAAAATCTAACTTATTAAAAATTGAAACTTCATTTGGCCCAATCTTTAATAATTCTAAATTTTCCTGCCAGCTTGGTGTGTCATAATTAGGCTTAATAGTAATAGTTTCTTTATTATCATTATCCTCATTTGTTCCTAAATACTGAATAGCAAAATAAGCACTAGTTGCAATTGCACCTAGGCCTAAAATTACACCTGCTGAAAATATACTTCACCATATTATTTTTGTTTTCTTACTCATAATATTTATATTCTAATACATTTTAATTTTTATACTAGTTTTATATTATTCAGATGTAATTTTTATAAATCTTATTTAACATTAATGTTCCACATTATTCCACAAAAATGTGGAAATTTGTGGAAACTTATTCATTTTTGATATATACGAAATTAATTAGGATTATAATAAAGATGAACAAACGGAGGTACTCATGTACAAATACAAAGCAAAATTATTAACAAATGATGAAATTATTGCCCAAGCAAATACAATTGAAGAATTAGAAGGGCTAATTAAAGGATTCCGCCGTGGTCAAAAACATGGATTACACACAATGGGTAATGAAAAAATTGAAATAATTCGTGTCGAAAGAAACCATCTTGAAGGTAAAGAAGGTTCAAAAGAAGTTTTATTAAAAGTAGTATAAAAATATAAATTAAAAATGAGGTAGCCCCCTCATTTTTAATTTACGCTAGTTTATTTTCTAATGCAAATATCGAAATAGATTGTGGAATTTGAATTATGGTACTTGAATCGCTATCACCTGTAGCATCTTGTATCTCTATTTCTAATGTGAAATTTCACTTGAAGTCAATTCTATTATTTCCATCATTACGCTTTTGTAATGTAAAATCGCTTAAGCTTTTTGTATCAATAGCAATTCTTCCTATTTGGAAGTATTTTCCACCCAAAATTCTACTTTCTAAGCTTGTTGATAACTCGGTTAATGATTTGTTCTTGTAATATACTTTAATATATTTGTCAAATGATTTAAGTAAGTATTCAAGCTTTTCTCCACCATTATTATTTCATACTAAACGTGTCAATATTGCATTTGACCCACCTAGTTGACCCATAATTCTTAACAATTGATTGCTGTTTGTAATTTCAAATGTTTTTTGTTCCTCAGGAGATAATGCCATAAATGTCTTAACTAGTTCTCTGTATTGGTCTCTTTCCATAAATCCGAATGAATCAGGAATCACCATAAAGTCTTTTGCTAATTCTTCTTTAGTTAATTTTTTAAATCCTGAGAATTTAAATGATTTGTATCCAACTTGGACATTTCCTAGACCATTTTCTGGATTATACTCTAGTGAAACTGTAACATATAATTCTCCTGTTAAATCATTTGGATAATATGAACAAGATACAATAATAGGCTCATTATTTAAACGTTCATATTTTTCATTTAAGTCAAAGAAGTGATTTCAAAAGTCTAATGTAATAGCTTTTTTGCCTGCAAAGAATGAAGGATAATAATTGTAATCAATATTTTCTTTTACTGATAATTGGTTATTTAATATATATTGTAAATATTGCTCAATTGAATAATTAAGTCCAGATAAATAATCAAAAGCTCTATGATATACAGTAATAGGTTTTTGGACTACAACTACGCCATCTTGATTTAACATTTCTGGATGGTAAGAAATGCTGATAAATGCACTTAAATGATTTCTTTCTTCACTTAGGTTAAATGAATTAACACTAAATCTATCATCATTTAAAATGTTAATTGAATTTCCATCAATTGATAAAACTATTGAGCTTAAATATGGTTTAAGTTCACTATATGATTTGCTAATAAAATCCTTAGAAGTTTTTTGTTCTTCCATAATTTTAGTTGTATTTCAATCAACATTTAAAACCATTGTGCTTTTTACTATAAAGAAATTTGAAATATTAAACACTTTATTATCAAGTGAAACACCTTTATAAGTTCCTTTTACAGTAAAACTTAAAGTTCCTGTTAAATCATTGAAATCAGTTACTTTAACTTCAGTTAACTTATAGTCATCATTGCTTAGAACTGTATCACTTAAAATTGAATATGCCTTGCTTGCAGTCATATCCCTATTTAAGTTATAAAGTCCAATTAGTCCTTTATATTCATTGATTGCAAGCCCATTATATACTCCACCTTGAGCATTTTCATCAACTGTTTTGTCACCTTGGCTAGGGTTTGAATTTCCATTTCCTGTATCCGGGTCTTTTACACCTGGGGTTGGTTTTTCTTCCTCCTTAGCAGGATTTGGTTCTTGCCCTGGTTGAGTGTTTTTACCTGGGTCCACTTGTCCACCTTTACCAGGTTCATCTCCCTTACCTGGAATAACAGGGGTCGGTATAGGTGCTGGAGTTTCTTTCTTATCTGTCCCTTGCACTTGTTTTTCATTTCTACCACAAGCAATAGCTGCTAGCGGAAGTAAGCTAAAAGATCCTAATCCTAAAAGTGTAAATAGTTTGATTTTCTTCATTTTTCTCCTTGCAAGCTTGTTTTTTATAAATTTGTATTATTTTATAGGAAAAAGTAAAAATTCCAAATAAAAATGTCCCTAAAAGGAACATTTTACATTATCAAATTTTAATTCTTTTTTCAGGTGCTAAATACATTTTGTCTGATTCTTGAAGTTTATATGTATCAGCAAATAAATCAAGGTTCATCATTAAGACATTTCCTCTTTCTTTAGCTGGTGAGTGTACATCTGTTTCAAGTAATCTTCTAGCATAACCTTCACCTGATTTTTGTCTTCAAACTCTAACTCAGTTTTCGAAGAATTTTTCAGCTGAGAAGTCAGCTTCTTTTTGTGCAGCTTCAAGTGCACAAGCAACACCACCAATATCAGCAATGTTTTCTGATACTGTTAATTTACCATTAACTTTTCCATATGGTGTTTCACGTGTGTCATATAAATCAATAACAGCTTGTGTTTTTTCAGCAAATTTAGCTCTATCGTGATCAGTTCATCAGTTTACCATTGACCCGTTTTCATCGAATTGAGCTCCATTATTGTCAAATGCATGAGAAATTTCGTGTGCAATTACTGCTCCAATTCCACCAAAATTAGCAGATGAAGATTGATTAATATCATAATATGGAGCTTGTAAAATAGCAGCAGGGAATACAATGTGATTTCCAAATGGGTTAAAGTAAGCATTAATTGTGTCAGGTGACATTCCTCAGTATTTAGGATTTACATGTTCTAAATATTGTGACATTTGATATTCATACATAATTTGGTCGAATGCAAGTACATTTTCAAATACGTTTGAGCCTTCTTCATAGCTGTGAGTGATTAATTGAGCATAGAATGGTTGGATTTCTTCAGGATATCCTACCATTACACCTAATTTAGAAAGTTTTAAGATTGCTTTGTCTTTAGTTGCTTGAGTTAATCATGTATTTTCTTCTAGACGTTTCTTATAAACATCAATCATGCTTGCTACCATGTGTTCAACATCTTTTTTAGCTTTTTCACCAAAGTATTCTCTAGCATAGTACATACCAAGAGGCATTCCGAAGTATTTTGTAGCTACGTCATAGGCATATAATTCTAAATCACGTGGTTTAGCAATTGAGTAAAGTACATTTTTAAAGTGTGAAGCTTTTAATCTGGTTTCTTCAGACATAAATGAAGCAGCATATAATAAGTTTTTAATAAACATTAATGATCTGAAAGCTTCAAAGTTAGCTTCTGTATAAATCTTGTCAATGTTTTGAACAAATCTTGGGTTTGAACATGAGATTTCTTTAACTTCTTTCTTTACTAGCTCTTCTACAATTTTCTTAATATCAAATGTTTTAACTGTTTCTTGATATCATGCAATATCTTTTAGGTTATATAAAGAAGTATAGTCAGCTTTTTCTTCATTAGAAAGGACAAAGTCTACTAAGAAATTGTCAAATTCTAAAGCTTGAGCAACCATTTTGTTAGCTTGTTCAGTTGTTTTACCATATGAAATAAGTAAATCAAATGACATTTCTTTTCAAGCTGTTAAAAGTTTTTCTTTTTGTGTTGGGTTTGCATATGTTTCTTTAGAACCTAAAATTAATCTTGGATCTTCTAATCATAAAATGTATTTTTTATTATCAATAAAGTCTTCACCAATTCCAAATGGTAACGGTAATGAAGAATATCGTTTATCAAAAGCAGCATAATTATTTGCTAAATCTTTAAAACTTGTTAAGCTTTCAATTTTATCTAAGTGCTTTCTAGCTGGTTCTCATCCAAGTTGTGCTCTTTTTTTAGTATTAATAAGCATTTGATATAGTTTGACATATTCATGAATCATTCTATCAGCTGGTAAAGGTTGTTTTCCTGCAGCTCAGTTTGCAGTTAAACCTTTTAATAATTTTTCAATTTTAATATCTAATTCACCGAAACAAGAAATTGAAGCGCGATCTGCTGGAATTTCTGTATCTCTTAATCATTCAAAGTTGACATATTCATAAAAGTCATCTTGTAATCTAGGTTTATTCATTTTGTCTCCTTGTTTTTAAATAATAATATTTAAATTATACTTTACTTTCCAGTTATTAATAGTCATAGTGGCTATAGATTTAATAAATTAATTAATTTTATTGAAATGAAAGTGGAATGTATTAGAATAAAAATATATATTAAAGGAGATATTTGTATGCGACGCGAAAACTCTTGAATAATATTCAGCTTTTTACTCATAACTTTTGCTTATATAGCAATATTAACTGGACAATTTGGAGCTATATTAGGACTATCACATTTTAATTGAGAAAACAAAAATTCTGCAATTGGGAACATTATTTATCTAATCGACCTTGCCTTTCTCTTTGCCACTGAATTTTTATATTTTATATATCGTGTTATCAGTGATTTTAATGTACAAGTTAGATTATCTAGAAAGTTTAGAAATCAAGAATTTTGTTTTAAAAACAAAACGACAAATAAATTTATAGGTTGGATCTATAAATATGTTTATTTCAAAAAAACAGATAATACCGAACAAACAAATTTAAAAGTACCATCACTGAACAAAAGTAGAATTAAACTGCATATCTATTTAGTTTTTTGATGTTCAGTTGTTATCAGTTTATTATCATTAATAATGAATATATCATATACAGCATGATACTGTAGTACAAATCAAAATGCATATCAAGCTATATTTATATATACTATTTGAGTGTATCAAGTATTTGCAATATTATGATTATTTTATTATTTGCACTTTCACACTTATTACTATTGCAAGAAACATAATTTACAATATGAGATGTTTGATGAAAATAACCATTTAATCAGATGGATTCTTGATAATTATAGTAAATGACCTTATCTACATTTTTCAACTGTATACAATGCATTTGGCTGAAATGATGAATACAAGTAAACAATATAAATACTATTTAAAATGAAGCTGGCATAACTGCCAGTTTTTTTCTTAACCTGTAAAAACCATTGAATAAAAGTTACAGTATTAGTATTTTTAATTCCAATTTTATAAGACATTTTTTCTAAAAATACAAAATTACCACTTTTATAATAATGCTATAATTCTAATAATCTTTAGATAAAGATTAATTATTTGCAAATAAGACAAAATCTTAAATTTAAAAAGGAGACAAATATGTCAGCAATTACAAAAATTCATGCACGTGAAATTTTAGACTCACGTGGAAACCCAACAGTTGAAGTTGAAGTATTCACAGAATTTGGTGGATACGGAATCGCTAAAGTTCCATCAGGTGCTTCAACAGGTTCACGTGAAGCTCTTGAATTAAGAGACAAAGGATCAGAATTTGAAGGTAACTGATTCGGTGGTAAAGGTGTTATGTTAGCTGTTAACCACGTTAACAACGACATCGTTCCTCACATCTTAGGAATGGAAGTTACAGACCAACGTAAAATCGACATGAAAATGATCGAATTAGATGGTACAGAAAACAAATCTAAATTTGGTGCTAACGCTATCTTAGGAGTTTCTCTTGCTGTTGCTAGAGCTGCTGCTAATGAATTACAAATCCCTCTATACAAATACTTAGGTGGATTCAACGCACACGAATTACCAGTTCCAATGTTAAACGTTATTAACGGTGGAGAACACGCTTCAAACACAATCGACTTCCAAGAATTCATGATTATGCCAGTTGGTGCTAAATCATTCAGAGAAGCTTTACAAATGGCTAACTTTGTATTCCACAACTTAGCTAAATTACTTAAAAAACATGGACACGGTGTTCAAGTTGGTGATGAAGGTGGATTTGCTCCTAACTTCAAATCACACGAAGAAGCTTTAGACTTCTTAGTAGAAGCTATTAAAGCAGCTGGATACACCCCTGCTAAAGAAGGTGAAAACGCTGTTGCTATTGCTATGGACTGTGCTTCATCAGAATTATATGAAGACGGAATTTACACATTCAAGAAATTAAAAGCTGCTATCGAATCTAAAAAACCTGGATTTGAACACTTAGAAGATGTTAAATTATCATACACATCAGATGAAATGGCTGAATACTTAAAATCACTTGTTGCTAAATACCCAATCATCTCAATCGAAGATGGATTTGCAGAAAGTGACTGAGCAGGATTCAAGAAATTTACAGCTGAAATGGGTGATAAATTACAAATCGTTGGTGATGACTTAACAGTTACAAATACAGCTATTCTAAAACGTGCTATTGAAGAAAAATCAATGAACTCAATCTTGATCAAAATTAACCAAATTGGTTCAATTACAGAAACATTTGATGCTATCCAAATGGCTCAAAAAGCAAACATGACAGCAGTTGTTTCACACCGTTCAGGAGAAACAGAAGATACATCAATCGCTGATATTGCTGTTGCTATGAACTCAGGACAAATTAAGACAGGTTCATTATCACGTACAGACAGAATCGCAAAATACAATCGTTTATTAGCTATCGAAGAAGAACTTGGTTCATCAGCTGAATTCAAGGGAATCAAAGCTTTCTACAACATTGTTAAATAATTTATTCAACATAATAATTACGTTCCATTATATGGAGCGTTTTTATTATCTTTTGCACTATGTCCTAGGGATAAAGATAATAAAAAGCTCAAGGATATAAACCTTGAACTAAGAATTTAAATTACTTTTCATATAGATATATTTAGGCTTTATAAAACCATCTATTTTACATTTAAACTAAAGAAAAATGCACTATTGTGCATCCTTTTGTTCTTTCTTATTTTTGCTTCATTTTCTTTCTTCACCTTTTAATAGGCGTTGAATGTTACCTCTATGTGTAAATAGGATAAGTGCAACAGCACCTAAATATATAAATCCAGTATAAATAGAAGCATAGTTAACAACATATGTTCCAATATAATGTATAAAACCTCTTTGATCCGGGGCAATTAGTTGTAAATCAATTGTTTTAGTTCATGCAAGTCATTGATAGTTTGTAGCTCATGCTATGACACTATTGCTCATTCATGGAACAAATACAAATGGAATTAATAATACAGCTGCACTCATACTTGCAAGTGAAATATATTTCTTTCAGAATGCTACTGTAAAGAATATTACAGCTGCAATAGGTAATAATACAATGTTATAACTAATTATTAATCCAATGCTGCAAGCCACCCCTTTTCCACCTTTAAAACCAAAGAAGACTGGGAAACAGTGGCCAAGCACAACTCCAAAACCAGCTAGCATTGGCACAGCAATAATTGCTTGGTATTGTTGAAATGACATTTGATTTACTGGCCCTCTTGAAGAAACTTGAGGAGCAGCATTTACTCAATAAGCAATACCCGCAGCTATTGCGACAGATGCAATTGTTTTAAAAACGTCTATGAGCAAGATTAAAACACCAACTTTTACTCCAAAAACTCTAGATGAATTTGTGGCTCCAGCATTTTGTGAATGTTGCTCACGCACATCTTTCTTTAAAAACTTACTAAATATGATTGAAGTATTTAGTGAACCAATTAAATACCCCATTACTAAAAAAGCTATATTTAGGACTACAGTGGTAAAAACTACAATATTATAATTTCCGTTCATATTCACCTTTCTATAATTAATATATTAATTATAGTAATTTTCTATATATATTATAATTTAAATATGAACAAAAAATATGATATTAAAATAGTACAGTTACCAGACCCTGTACTTAGAAAAAGATCACATGATGTTCCAATTCCTCTTACAGATGAGGATATTGATTTAGCAGAGAGAATGATCTATCACATTGATGATTCTCAAACTGAAGGAACACAATTCCGTCCAGGAGTTGGTGTTGCTGCTGTTCAATACGGAATATTAAAAAATGTATTTTATGTTTTTGTCCAAGACGATAAGGGTAATGTCTTATTTAAAGATGTTTTATTTAACCCTCGTGTTGTGGCAAAAAGCAATAAAAAAATAGCCCTAGATGAAGGAGAGGGTTGTTTATCAGTTGATGAATCATGACCAAACCAAGAAGGTTATGTACATCGCTCAGATCGTGTTGTAGTCGATGCTTACAGCTACTACAATAGAAAATGATTACGTTATGAAGTATCAGGTTACATAGCAATTGTTTTCCAACACGAATTAGATCACTTAGATGGACACTTATTTATTGATCGCATTTCTCGTAAAGATCCTTGAAAAAAATTACCTAAGGCTCAATACTTATAATGAACACGTTATTCGAAGCTGCTGCTAGTGCTTCAGCACAGCCAGCACCTGACTCATCAACAGGAATTCAACAACTTGATGATGTTGTTAAAATGTTAAAAAATATTACTAATTCAGTTGGTAATGTTGGAGTTTGACTCCCAATTGTAATTATTGTTTTATTTGCATTAGCATTTGTAATTGGATTTTGATTTAATTACAAATGATCTATTTTTAAAGTAGTTGCAATTGTTTTAACAATGATTATTTCTGCTGTGATTTATAAATATGGATCAGATGTAGTACACACACAATTAAAAGATCAAAAAGAAATCGATCAAATTGTTAGGTCAGGCCTACCATTCGCCTTAACTATCTTAGCGATCATAATTTACTTATCAATTAGAGGATTTTTCTTTGTTGTTACATTTATTATTCACTTATGTACAATTAAGAAAAGAAAAGATAAGAAAACTAAAAGAATTGCATCAGGTAAAAGAGGAAACAGAATTTGAACCAGATTTTTATTCGGTACAACAAATGCTGTTTTAACCTTACCAGGAACACTTTTACTTTCAAATGTTGTAACGACAGCAATGGTTAATGATACCTCAACCTCTAAAGCTACAACTTTTGGTGTTAAATTAATGACAGCTGGTAAAGGTGCTTCGCTTTCAGGAATTGGAGTTGGTACAGTTTCTCTAATTGAATTATTCCAAAAAGGTTCTAAGCTTTTCCAAACACTTCAAGACCCTGAAAGCAAATGAACTAAAGAGCAACTTGGTGAAATAGTTGATACTTTAAACTCTTCAGCTGCTCTATTAAATAATCCAGATGTTAGAAATGTTATTTCTCAAGCTGCTAAAGAATATGCGGCAGATAAAGCAGCTGCAATTGCTCAAAATTCAGGTGCTTTAGATTACATTAAGAATGTTAAAGATAAACTGAGAGAGCAAAATCCATTATTCGATACATTATCTGCCCAAGAACAATCTAAACAAGTTACAAATTACGCAATAAAGCAAATTAATTCAATTACGAATTATGAAGAATTAGGCATAAATAAAGATGTTGTTGCTTACTTAAATGTTGCTAAGTATGTAATTTCTTCTGTTTCTGATGATACTAGAAAATCTTTAGCACACATTGCTGCTGAAACACTTAATGCAGATAAAGACATTAAGAATCAAATTAATGCTGAATCAGTTGTTAATGCTTTATTTGACAACTTATCTAAATTCAAAGTCACAAAACTTGATGAAGATAACAAAGAAAAAACATCTGAACCTAAAGCTGATTAGCCAGAAACAAATACTAATACAAATTCAAACGCTAATGCTCAACCAGCTATAGCAAATAACTAGGAGAAAGTGATTTATGAATTATTCACAAAATAATGGTGATTTACATCAAATCACTACTCAAGTACCTCAAACACTTGAAACAACAGTCGAAACTCAAGTTGCTTCAGATCCTCAAAGAATCATAGCAACGCCTGTTTATAACGTAATTAGAAGAGAAAAACGCCTAACTATCATGCAATTTCTTTTTTGATTCATTCTATTTTTAGTCTCAATAGCTGGAATTTTAACCAACTATTTCCTAAATACTAGAGTTGATAAAAACCAGGGTATTGCCTGATATGTATTACTTGGGATTGTCTTTCTAGTTTCTTTAAGCTTATTTGCTAAAGCTTTAACCAAAAATAAGGCTTGAAGACGCACAGAACAAATGTGCCGTGATAACTATCGCAATGGCAATCTAGCTGCTGTAACAGTTATTTCTGATACTTATCGTGCGATTCGTTTTAAATTATTACGTTTATCATGATTGTTTGCTTTCTTCATGACTTATTTCACTCTCTTTAATGGTGTTATCTTATTACTTCTAAATCTATGAGATGGGCATTGAGTTCTTAATGTTGATAAAGCAAATTTAAAATTAAATCTTGACTTAGATTGAGAAAAAATCCTTAACGGTGCCTTTGGTAATGTTCATGTATTACTTTACGTAGACTTAGCAGTTGCAATTGGATTTACAGTTCTATTTGTACTAATGGTTATGTACGATCGTAAACGTTATATGGAAGCTTCTACCTTCCTTGGAACTGATGCTACAGCTATTAAAAATGCAGTTAATGCAGAACTTAAAAGTGAAAACAAAGCTTGAATTAAAGCTTATATTATTGTTTTTATTATTGTTGTCTTATTGCCATTAGCTCTACTATGCTACTTAATTTGAAAAGGTGTCCTAAAAAGAGGTAAGAAATAATGAAACTAAAATTGCTAGTTATAATAGAAGATAAATTTAATGATGTTGAATTAACATCAACTTTATCAGTGCTTAAAGCAGCTGATGTAATAGAATCAATAACTTACTATGCTCCAGAAATTTCTTCAGCTACCGGCCAATTTGGCCTATCTCATGTAGATAATATAGTTCACCAATATAATCTTGAAGACTATAATGCTATCTTTATTCCAGGTGGAAAAGGTTGTCAAACTTTAAGAAACAATCCAACATCACTAGCTGTTATTAAAGATTTTTATCAAGCTAATAAATACTTATTTGCTATCTGTGATGCTCCAAACGTTTTAATGGAAGCTAAAATTTTACCTCCTTACATTCACTATTCGTCATACCCATCTCAGTGAAGCCTTCCAACTCGTGGAAGCAATCGTTCAGATGAAATGACTAGTTGTGATGGTAAAATTATTACAGGTAAAAATGCCTTTGCAGCTCCTGAATTAGGACTTAGAATTATTCATGAACTATTTAGTGAAGAATTATCATTACGTACCTACATTAAAATTAATGGTGATCAATATTAAATATAATTTCTGCCTTCGGGCAGATTTTTTATTCCCGCAAAGCAATGTATAAAAAAATCGCTATTGCTAGCGACTTAATTACTATATCAAGCTACTATTTGTTAGCTTGAAGTGAACGATTTACCCCTTTACTTAATAAGTACTTATCATGAAGAGTATATCCAAGTTGAATACTGAAAATTGTTAATGAAATTATTTGTCAAATTAATCCAGCGATTAATGATCCATAGTTTGGTTTTGCTTCATATGATTGTAATCCCATTCCAAGTCCTCATCAAATGATTCAGATAATGTTGTTTACAACATATAATACATACATTCAGTATGTAACACCTTGTCATTCATTTGTTTTGAATGATTGAATTAATTGAGGTGTGAATGCTAATGTTGTGGCAGCAGGGAAGACAAATCCCATTACTGTTGAAACTGTGTCTGGTAATTTGAATAAATAGTGACCAGGTAGTCTATTGTAATCTACGATGTAGAATACAATAAATACTGTACCAATTAGGTATGTAGCAAGAACACCAAGGTATCCTCACATTTTTTTATTAGCTGAAAATTCTTTCTTGTGTTTATAAAGAAGAATAGTCATAACTCCATTTACAAATAAACTGATTCCGTCAGCAAACATAACGTTAAGCATAGTTTTATTTAAGTTGTTTGTTGCTCCTCAGATAACTCATAATAAGATTCCAACGTGGAAAATTCAGAATGAAGTGAAACTTACGTTTCCTGTTCTTTTTTCTTTGATAAGTTTAATTAATTGAGGAACACTTAAGGAAATAATGAAAACAACAGTTAATCAAATAAATACTTGAAATGATACATCTAAAGCTTTAGGTGCTTTAGTAACTGCTGCTTGTGCTCCTTCACTAAAAAATTTAATAATATTTTGCATACTGTTATATTTTAACCTATTTTATTTTTTGTATTAATTTATTTTAGACTTATTTCAGTGTAAAATAGACTAAAAAATCGCCTTAAAATAAAAAAGATGCTTAGAACAAAGCACCTTCAATTATTTGATTTAAAGTGTGACCAATAGTACCTGTTTGGTGATCATCAATTACTAAGTTAGCTGCCTCTTTAGCCTCACTTGTAGCATTTCCAACTGCTATTCCAAACTTAGCCCCTTGAATCATGTTTACATCATTACCACTATCTCCAAAAGCCACTAAGTTTTCATCACAAAGTCCAAGTAATTCTAGCACTTTTTCAACTCCTACAAACTTGGAAATATCTTTTGGGTTCACATCAGTATAAACTGAATTAGTTAGATAAACTACACAAGGTAAACCTTTAGTAGCTCGTCTTATATCTTCAGTAATTTGTTTAGCCTTTTCTAGTGGGTTTCTAAGTGCTATTTGAGTAATAACACTGTCTTTAGCTAGTACTACATTTTCTAAGTGATCTAAGGTAGCTATATTTAAAATATTCATGTCCATAATTTGTTCTTTAGACATTCATTTTGGAAAATGATTATTAGGAAGATATGAACCATTGTAATCAATTGTATCTACAGTTAAGATTAAATCATTTTCCAAAGCTTTTTCCTTTAAAATGTAGAACACTTGATTAGGCACTGTATTTAATACATTGATACTTTGTTTGTTAACATCATAAATTAAAGCCCCATTAGAACATACTATGTAATCCACATACTTAATTGTTCCATCTTTTAGTAAAGGTAAAACTTTTTGTAGTCCTCTCCCTGTAGCAATAATATTAACATTTCCTGTTTCTTGCACACGTGCTAAAGCTTTTAAGGTATCAGGATGTATTGTATTATTCTTTCTTAATAATGTTCCATCTAAATCATATGCAAACGCTAATTTCATAAGCCCTCTTTCTCTTTTTATTTTACTTGATTTTATTATTTTTCTTATATGCATAAAAAAACCAAAATAACTAGGAAATAGGTATTTTGGTTTAATTATTGTGTGACTTTTATTTAGAATCTTCTTCACGATAAGGAATTACATGAATATGTGTATGGAAAACAACTTGGCCTGCTGTTTTTCCGGTGTTAATCATTATTTTAAAACCAGGTATTCCTTTTTGAATAATTTCTTTATTAGCTAATTGACGAGCTATTTTCATAGCATATAAAAAGTCATCTTCACTATTAGCTAGAATATTTTCTTCTTGAACCTTAGGGATAACCAAAAAGTGTCCTTCTGTTTGAGGAAAAGCATCATAAATAGCTATCACTCTATCATCTTCATAAAGAACTTTACTTGGAATTTCTCTTTTAATAATCTTTGTAAAAATTGAATCCATTATTTAGCAATAATTGCCATTCCTTCTGTTTTAGCTTTGAGTGCATCATCAACTTTAATGACATATCCTAAGGCTACAAAAGCACTTTGAGCTTTCTTGTATAAATTATCATCACTAACAGCAAGTAATATTCTTAATTGATTTAGATCACTTGCAAATGGTGTTTCATCAAATGAAAGAATCTTGCTTTCAACTTCTTTTTCTTTGCCATCTTCAGTAGTTTTGGTTTTTACAGTTTTACCAATAGGAGCAATTTGACTCATGTATGCTACATTAATTGTTTTTCCATCTGTAGAAGCAACAATTGAACTAGCTAATTTTCCATTTTGATCTACTGAAACAATTTTATTATTAATAGCATCGTAGAATCCGACAAAAATCTTGTCTTTAGGTGTATTTAATAAATCATCAACTGAATATGATATCTTAAATGAGCTAGGCATAGCCATTAATCCTTTAAATCCACCCATTGTGCTTTGATATGGAGCAGTTTGATTTAATAATAAAGCACTTGTAGCAATATCACCTGCTGTAGTTGATTTCTTAATTAAATCTTGATATTGAGCAATAGTATCAATTTGATAATTTCCCATAGTAAAGATGTTGTTTGCATTACTATCTTGATATTGTCATAATTGTACTGTTTTGTTATTTACAACATAGTTAATTAAATTGAATTGATCTAGTTGGAATTTTGTTTTATATAGTGAAGCTGATGAAGAATCAACCTTTTCTAAATCAGCTAGATTACTGATTTGGAAGTATTTGTTAATTAACAATAATTTATTAACAGTATAAGCTACATTAGTTTGAGCATTATTATATAGTACATTGAATTGTTCTTGGTTTAAGTTAGTTTTGTAGTATTTACTTGAAGTTCCTTGAGCATTTGACCCATCTAAAAAGCTAACAAAAGCTTTTTGGTCATCATTTGAAAGAATTCCAGCAGCTGCTCAAGTGTTTAATTGAGTTAATAAATAAAATGGATTATGTTTTAAGTTTTCATTAGCTACAAAAGCTTGGTATGCAGCAAACGCATCAGCTTTATAAGCCTCATTTGAAATTAAATCTTGATCTTGAGCTACTGAATATAAGTTTTTTAAAGTAACATCAAGTCATTTTCCTTCAATAATTTGTGTAATTGAATCTTTACTAAAATCAGCATCTTGTTTTCTTTTAGCATCGGTATCTTTATCAACCCCACAAGATACCATAGCCACAGGCATAATAGTTGCAGGAGCTAGTAATAATGCATGTTTAAATTTGAAATTCATTATTTATCTCCTTTAGCATTTTTTCATAAGTTTTGACTTAAGTATTCATAAATTGTATCAAGCGCTGATTTTTCACTCATAGTTGTATTATTTGCATATGAGTAAACTAATTTAGCAAGTCCATCTACAACTTCAAAGTTGTAACTTGTACCTGTTGCAAATTGTGCTTTAACTCATGTATCAACATTCTTTAATAAATCAAGTAATTGTTGTGTTTGTTTACCTACAAGTACACTAGCAACTTCTGTTTTAATGTTGTTAATATCTGCTTCAGTATACTTCTTGTTATCATTTGATGCATTATCTTGTGCTTTAATGTATGTAACAAAGTCTGAATTATTTATTAGTGATTCAATAACAGTTTCAGGTGAAACCTTAGTTGATAATTTATTTGTAACATTAAAGTAAGTCTTGTTTCCAGCTGCATAGTTTTGGGCATCCTTAGCAATAAATGCTTTAAAGTCATCTAATGAATTAATTTGATCATATCTAGCTAATAAAACATCTTTATCAGTTAATAATACATAAGCATTTTCCATATCACTAACTTTTAGAACTACAGGAACTTTTTTACTTGCTGCATTACCTGCACTTGTTTCTACAGCAAAGTCTCAGTTATAGAATTGCTTAAAGAATGTAGTCATATCAGCAGTTTTAACATTTGCAACCACAGTGTCTACTACTTTGTTAAATTCATTAACTTTAGCTATTGCTTCTTGCATAGTTTTAGCTGCTTTTGCTTCTGCTAGTATCTTTGTATAAGCTGCAATCATTGCTGGCTGAACATTTGAATCTGATGTAATTTCAGTTAATTTTCCAAGCTCAATTGATGGAATGTTACTTGCATCATTATTTCCAAAGATAGCTGTAGCAAATACACCTAAACCTTGATCAATTGAGCTAGCTAATAATTCTTCTACACTTGTTAAACCACTTGTTCCAAGAGTTGAAGCATCGCTTTGTGTTAGTGCGCCTAAATATGTTTGATATTCAGAAATTGCATTGTTGTATGCGCTTGTAGCTTGATCTTTAATTTGTAAAGCATAACTTTGTGCTGTTTTCATTGCTAATAAAATTGACATATTAGATTTGATGTCGAACTTATCACCATTTGGAATAACACTATATTTTAATAGGTTAGCTAATGTAGCTTTTTCTTTATCATCCCCTAAAATTCATGGTTGGTAAATATCTGATTTATTTGTTTTACCAGCTAGTTTATAAACTGTTGGTAAAACAACTTTGTTTTTGTTAAAGTAGCTTTCAATAAATGAAGTTGGAGATTTTAAGTCTTTTACTACAGTTACTTTTCCTTCTACCATTTTTGTTTCAACAACAAATGATCTAGTTAATAAAGTTGTTACATTGTTTGAATTATTTGGATCAACATAGTAGTTAACACCTTCTTTAAAGTATGGGAATACTTTATCACCTTTGTTAAATAAAATAATTGCATGCCCATTTGCATCCTTAACTTGGTTTCCATTTTCATCTAATTTGTAAATTGTTGTGTTAGCTTTTCTATTGATGTAATCCATTGTTTGTTTTTTGTATTCTAATTGATATCTTCTTTGGGCTTCTGATTCAATTTGTTTAAATACTAAATAATTTACAGCTTGAGCTTCAGTTAAACTCTTTCCATATTCTTCTTTACCAATAATTTCGTTGAATTGTTTTTCCCAGTTTTCAAATCCATAGTTTTTCTTTAAGTTAGATTTTAAATCATCAATTTTAGCTTGAACATCTTTTTTAATTTCACTTAAAGATTTTAAAGCAATTGAATTATTTACACTTTCTGCACTAGATAATGAAGCATTTCAAATTCTTTGGAATTCTAATGAAGCTTTGTATTCTTCTTGGTAAAGATATTCAATTGTTCTGCGGTAGAAGTCATCAATTTCTTTAGCTACTGCAACATCTTTAGAATTTACAAGGTTTTGAAGTGCTCCTGCATTTGTAGCAGCTAATTCTTTACCATCTGGTCCCATAAATTTAACAACAGGTGTTTTGCTATCAATAGCATCTTTGTAGTTTACTTTTGTTACATTGATTGTTAAAGGAATAGCAATAGCTGCTACAATCCCAACAAAGATTGTTGCTCCTATTGCAATAGTGGCCTTATTTCTTTTGGCTTTATTTGTACTATTCTTTTCGTGTTTTTCATCATGTCTATCATTTAGTTCAGTTAAACGCTCAAAGAATGATTTTTGTCTCTTTGCCATTAATACCTCGTTTTCTTAATTTAAAATAATATATTTTAAATTATAGCAAATTTATTAATTTATAATTCTATTATGGAATATAGAGAAATAGTAGAAGCATTTAAATCATTAAATGCACTAGCTAAGGAGGAAAAATTTGTTTATTCTTTGACTTCTTCTTCCTTACAACAGGCTTTAAATGGAGAAGATTTAACAAATCCAATTACAATTGCAATTTCATTTTCAACCCTATTAAAATTAAAGTTTTTTTATCCAGAAAAATTAAATTTACCTCCAGATAATAGTTTTGATGAATTTTTTCCAAGTTTACAATTAGGAAATGTTGCCTTTAATTTATACATTTTAACTGAGTCTAATCGAGATATTATTTCTTCTCGTTTAATTAATAAAGTACTATCTAAAGTAAATAAGGGTAAATGATGTGATATTTTATTAATCTTGGATGAAATTTTTAGTGAGGAACCTTCAATTTGATCTTATTTATATAGAGATAATAATAAAGTAATTAAACTAGATGCAATTACTCGTATGAATCCTTATTATTATAATGTTGTTAAAATTGAAGATGAAGGAGTGCCTTATTTAGACTATTTTAAAAATGAAATAAAAAATGATGTCGCTTAGACATCTAATATAGTCAGAGCAAAGCTCTGTTTTTTATTTCATTTTTAAAAAAGTAATAAAAAAAGCGACGCCCTATTTTCACATCTCTGCTATCGTCGGCGCTAGAG
>NZ_JBLWAH010000006.1:0-39354 GCF_048284715.1 Mycoplasma milvi
CTTAACTACTGAGTTCGGAATGGTATCAGGTGATCCCCTCTGCTATAATCACTTGATAAAAGTATATATCAAAATTTAAAATTTCAAAATATATTTTTATTTTTTCTCTAGTCAAGAGTGGTTCTATTATAACATAACTTATATCTTAATTATCATTAGTTATTTTATGGTATTAAATAACCTTTAAACCAATAGGCAAGATAAAAAAATCTAGCCAAGGCTAGATCTTTAAATTATTTCTTTAAGGTTTTAGGCATGTACTTTTGCTTGAATCATCTTGATTGGGTTAAGTAGTGAATTGCAATCGTTTGTAAGATTGTTCAGATAGAACCGAAAATTCAATATACTTGCACACCAGCTGAGAACATAACAGTAATTACAGTGAATACAATCATCATAATACGTTGAGTTCTTTCTGATTTCTTCAAGGCTTCAGCTTCAGCAATTGTTGTTCTTCTCTTAAATTTCTTCTTGTTTAAGATTCTTGGAATCAACATAGAAAGAATTTGGAAGATAATAACAGCAGCTAGCACTCATAAGTAGGCTAATTGTCCATCAAATAGTCTCTTGTATGAGATAGAAGCGAAGTTAACACCAAGTCATGTGGTTTCCTTAATTTCTGGAATACTTTGAATAACCCTTCACATAGCGAAGAAAATTGGCATTGAAAGTATCATAGTTCCGAACTGATCGGCAGGGTTAATATTATACTTATTATATAAAGCTGAAAGTTCTTGTTGTTTTTTCATCTTCATAGCTTTGTTTTGCTCTAAGCCTTTGTATTTGGCTTCGATGGCAGCTTTTTTGTATTTTAGTTCTTCCATTACTTGTTGCATAACAGTAGCCCTAAATGTAATAGCTAGACCAATTAAACGTGTTAGTATAATAGCAATTAAAATAGCGATAATTGAAGCTCATCCATCTCATCCAGGCATTGCTTGACGTAATGATTGGATTAAGACAGAAAGTGGATAAACTAATAATCCGTAGAATGGACCATATTCTCAAGCTTCACCTCAAGTGGTAATAGGTTGAATAGCATAGTCACCAGCAAATGGTACTACAGCACCATTTTGTGAATATAGAATATTATTGTTGTAATCGAATTTATTAACTTTGGCTGATTTTTGATATTCATTAAATCAATTTGATGCATTTTCAGAGCTTCTGTTGAAGAATTGCAATTGACCTAAGTATTCAGTCATAGTTTTTTGATATTGAAGTAATAAACTATATTGTTTTGGGGTAATAGCGAATAATGGAGTTCTTCCATCTCCACCATTTTCTTGACCTTTCTTTTGTTCTTCAGATAATCCATCTACAAGATTTTTAATAAATTGTGATGGTGTGCTTCCTAATTCTTGAGCGAATTTTGAGCCTTCACCAAATGAGTATTCATAAAATACTTGAAGGATATCTCTTGCAAACATTCTGTTTGCATTATATTGAGCTTCAGCAAGGTTTGTTTTTTTATCATTAACTACAATATTGTCTGGTGTATTAACTTTTTGAACACCTGAAATATTAGAAATTAAGATATTTCCATTTGAATCCTTGATAGGAACTATTACTGATGAAACTTTACCATCTTTATCTGTAACTTGCATAGTTTGATTTGCTTGTACAAGGAAAAGTTGGTCCATGTTTCCTAAAACTTGTCCTTTTTTATCACCTTCTGTTTCGTATTTGTAGGCAAATACGTAAATATCGCTTGTTTTTGCATTTGAAACATATTGGTATTGTGGAGAAGTTTGTGATCTAAATAAATATTTTGGAGTTTCATTTCCATTTACTTTTGTTCCAAAGATACTATTTTTAGCTGTATCTAAGTTTAAATCTGTTAAAGATTTAGCATTTGGCAATTGGAAAGCAACTAAATATTTTCCTGGATCAGCATATGTCCCACCATTTGCTTCAGTTTGTTTTCTTAGTGCTTCTAAGACTTTAGAATCACGTAAGAAGAAGTTGGCTTCTGTATCATTTGTAAGTAAGTTATAAGTGTAATTTAATTCTTGCTTATTGTCACTTTTTTCATTAGATACATAATCAATTTTTTCTTCTTTTTCTTTTAAAGTATTAACTCTAGGGGCGATGTCGTTTGGATTTCTATAAAACTCAATCCCGTTCCCTACGTTATATGAATTTTTTAATGCAAACGCTTGAACACACCCTGTAATTGTTAATCCAAAGACAAAGACATAGAAGACGATCTTAAATCATTTTAAAAATTTCTTTCATCCTTCTTTTCTTTTTTCTTTAGGATCATTACTATTGGTAAAATATTGAAAATTATTGTTTGCTTTTTTCATTTTTCCTAAATTTCTCAAAGATTTTAGCTATTGCTTCCTTTTTGGTTGCATAATCTGCTTCAATAAAATCTTTGCGAACAATTAGCACAAAATCATAATTTAAGTCATATAAACCTAATTCATGCACTATTGCTCTTAATTGTCTCTTGTATAAATTACGACCAACTGCATTAGCAAACTTTTTTGGAACTGTTATTCCAGCTCTAAAAGCCTTGCTTTTTATTGAATAAACAATTAGATATTTATTCGCCAGACAATTTTTCTTGCCTGAGTTTAATACATTGTTAAATTCTCAGTTTTTTCTAAGTCGATATTGTTTTTTCATTTTAGAAATTATTTATCAGAAACTGTTAATCTTTTTCTACCTTTAGCTCTTCTTCTAGCTAATACTTTTCTTCCGTTAGCTGTTTCCATTCTAGCTCTGAAACCATGTACTTTAGCATGTTTACGCTTGTTTGGTTGGTAAGTTCTTTTACTCATATTTTCTCCTCCTATTGTGATGATTTTTCAATAATTATATAAGCGTGTTTATATTATACACAAAAAGCCTATTTTTAATGCACACAAAAAAGGCTAGTATTTTAGCCATTTTTTAACCCTTTTATAACTTATTTCTAGAAACAAAAATTTCTTACTTATTTGGCTGAATAAAAAATATTTTAAAACACAAAACTTTAGCCCCTTACTACATCAAAAAATATTTAACCTATTTATATAATTCTTAAATAGCATTCTTTATCTTCTTATATATCATTATATATAACTGGTAAAAAGAATTAAAAATTTAATTTATTTCATCTTTCTTTTTTATATTTCAATTTTTGAAATTTGAGAAAGATAATATATTAAAAAATTTTTTAGCCCTTTGGCCTAGATATTAAAATAAAAAATGATGTGCTTTTAACAATCTCAATCATTTAAATCCAAATAAAACGCAAAAGGTATTTTTGCAAGGTCTATTTTCTGCTTAAATTGTTGTATAATATCCACATTAGAATAAGAGGTTTAAATGTTAAATTTAAAATATGTTTTAAACAATGAAGAAAAAGTCAGAAAAAACCTAGAAAATAGAGGTTTTGATGTAAAAATTTATGATGAATTTGTTTCACTAGCTAAACAACGTGGACAAATGATGAATCAAGCTCAAATGAAAAAATCTGAACTTGCAAAATTATCAAAAGAATTTGGAAAACTCAAAAATCAACCCGCAGCTCTTGCTCAATTAAAAGAACAAATTGCTCAAATCAAGGTGCAAGAAGCACAACTTACAGCTGATGCTGATGCTTTAAATAGCAGAATTGAAGAATTAATTTTACAAATTCCTAACGAAACTTTACCTGAAGTACCAGTAGGTGCAGATGAAAACGATAATGTTGTTTTAGCCGAACATCCAAATTTAGGACGTGGATTAGTTAAAGGTGTATTACCTCACTATGAAATTGCTAAAAACTTAGACATTATTGATTTTGAACGTGCTGTTAAATTATCAGGTTCTCGTTCAGTTGTTTATAAAAACGCTGGTTCAAGACTTGTTAGAGCATTAATTAACTTTATGCTTAATTTACATACATCAAAAGGATATAATGAATTCAACACACCTGTAATTGTTAAAGAGAAAATGTTATATGGGACAGGTCAATTACCTAAATTTAAAGAAGACCTATATAAAATTGATGGTGCTGATGAATATTTAATTCCTACAGCTGAAGTTACATTAACAAACATTTATAATGATGAAATTGTTGACTTAAGCACACCTTTTAGAGCTACAGGATACACAGAATGCTTTAGATCAGAAGCTGGCTCATCAGGTAAAGACACTCGTGGAATCTTAAGACAACATGAATTCAAGAAAATTGAATTAGTTAAAGTTACAAATGAGCAAGATGCTATTAAAGAATTCGAAGCAATGCTTGAAGATGCTAAAGATGTTTTAGAAAAACTTGAAATTCCTTACCGTGAATTATTATTATGTACAGGTGATTTAGGATTCTCATCACGTAAAACAATTGATCTTGAATTATGATTACCTTCAGAAGAAAGATACAGAGAAACTTCTTCTGTAAGTTACATGGGTGATTTCCAAGCTCGTAGAGCTATGATTAGATATAGAGATGCTGAAGGTAAAACTCAATATGCTCACACAATGAATGGTTCAGGTCTTGCTGTAGATAGAGTTATTGCTGCAATCTTAGAAATTTATCAAAATGCTGATGGAAGCATCACAGTTCCAAAAGTATTAGTACCTTATATGGGTATAGAAGTTATTAAGTAGTGTACTAGTTACACTACTTTCTTTATTTTTTACTGATTTTTAAAAATGTGGAACAAAAAATTTCCACATTTTTTTATTTTGTTATACAGGCCTATAGAAGTGATAGTATTTAATCGTAATGATTTATTTACAAGGAGAAAAAAATGAATAGAATTACAAAATCATTCATGTCACTAGCTACTGCAGGTATTGCAATCGCACCAGTTGCTACAGTTGTTTCATGTAATGATACAGAATCAAAAAAAGTTGAAGAATTAACAAAAGAAATTGAAAAAGTCAAAGCTGATAAAGCTGCTGTTGAAGGTCAATTACAAGCTGCTATCGATCGCTACAACACTGTTTCACTCGCATCTTCAAACGCATGAAACAGTATTTCAGCTGAAAAAGAAGCAATGGGACGTGAAGTTTATGCTGAAGCAACAAGATTATTTGACAAAATGGTTACACAACCTAATGTTGCATTAGATAAAGTAAATAAAACAGGTGAAAAAGTAACTGTTACAGCTACAGAAGAAGGTAAATTTATTCCCGTTGTATTTATGGACCTAGATGAAACAGTTTTAAATAACTTTGCTTTCCAAAATTACTTAGTAACACATAACACATTCTTCTCACCAGCACTATGAGGAGACTTCGTATCACAAGCTATTTCTACAGAAGTTGCTGGAGCTATCGACTTCATTAAACATGTTTGAGATAAAGGTGGAGTTGTTATGTTTAACTCTAACAGAGATCAAGGTCCTCAAATCCAACCATCATTAGATAACTTAGTTAAATTAGGATTGGACGCTAAATTAATGCCTGATTGAATCTGGTGAATGCAAGGAATGGACAAGGTTGATGCTAAAACATTTGACCAAGGTCACAGAAATGTAAGAGTTTCTAAAGAAGAAAGAATGCACTGAATCAACACACACAAATTAACAATTGATAATGTGCAGGCACAATTTAAAGTTGTTATGCGTGTTGGTGATGATATTTCTGACTTTAATGATAACTTTAGTAAAACACCTAACATCACAAACAAAGAAGTTGTTGCTGCTCTTAAAAATAAAGAATTAAACTACGGTAAATTATTTGGAAATGATAGTTTAGATGTTAAATCTGTTTACTATGATGCTGCTAAAAAAGCATGGGTAAATGAAGATTTTGCTGCAAGCTACATTTTAATCCCAGGAAACACTTCATACGGTAGCTGAGTAAAACAAGCTGTTGGTTCAAGCAAATTTGACTTTAATAAGATTAATCAATTACTTGAAAAAGAAGGGTGAGTATTTACACCTAAAGCTTCAACTGCAAACACTAACAAATAACTAAATGGCTAATTCAAAAGGTACAGTTAAGGCTGTATCTTTCTTTTTTTATATAAAAATAAGCCAATGGCGTAGGCTTATTTGTCATCTGTATCTGCTGAAGCAATAGTGTAAAGCGAATCATTAATTCAAACTATATCACCTATTTTAATTTTTGAACTTCTTCCTTTTGGTACTTGACCATTAATTTTGATTTCATTATATTTAATGAATTCTTTTGCTGCTCCACCTGTATCAATTTCATCTATTTTCTTAAGGAATTGAGATAGTTTAATACTATCACCTGTGATTTTGATTGTCATTATTTGTTATAGAACTTTCTCATAGGTGTGATTAATTGAATGTGGTTAGGATCATTTTCTGAAATAAATAGGATTTTATCTTCATTTTGAGAAATAAAGATATTTAACATTCCTGAATCTAAAGCAGAAACAGCATCTTTTACATAAGTATAATTGAAATCAATTTGAGCACCTTTGCCTTCAACTATTTCTAAAGCGTTAGAAACAGCATTTGCAGTTCCTATTTCAGGGACTTCATAAATAATCTTAAGGTCATGATTTTCGAAGTAAAATTCCATTTTCTTATCTTTTTCTGTTTGATAGAATAAAGCTTTGTTTAGGGTTCTTAATAGTTCTTCACGCTCAATTTTAAAGTTTCTAGTGTATTTTACTTGGAATAGTGATGAGACATCAATATATTGTCCTTTATTAACTGAAGTTCAAATTACTGTGTTTTCATAAGCGATTCCGATTCTATCTTTATTAAAGAAGAAGTCAACTTTTTCTGGTGCATCTTTTGTAATAAGTTTTTTAAGGTTTCTTGCATCAATTGTTAAATCAATCGTAACTGGTTTATCAACTTGAATGATTTCGGTTGATAATCTATATGAATCTGTAGCTAAGAATCTTAATTGTGCTGAGTTATTAGCAGAAATATTAATACATTTATATATTAATGAATTTAATCTGTCATTTGAGGCACTAGTAGATGTAGAAACATCAGAAATAACTTTTTCAAATAAATGAGAATTAATAGATACTTTATTATCTGTATCTTCAAAATCAATTCTTGGATATACTCCTGCATTTAAGGCTGTTAAAGTAAATAAAGTAGATTCTTCATAAATATTAATTAGATTTTCATTAGCATCAAATGTAATTTCTTTATCAAACTTTTTAATAATGTTTCTTAATAAGTTAGCTGATAAATAAAACTTACCTGATCTTTCAACTGTTATTTCTCTATTATCTACTGGAATTACTTTTCTAGCAGCTAGTGTAGAAGAAGCTCCAATTAAAGTTAAATTTTCTGAATCAATACTCATGTAAATACATCTAAATGGAATAAATGTATCATTGCTATCAATATATGTAGATAAGAATTCTACTAGTTGGTCAATTTTAGGTTTAGAAATTGTGAATTTCATAAAACCTCCTTTATATAAATAATATATCTTGTGGATATGTGGATAACTTCAAAATGTTTCATTTTAGTCTTAATAATTGTTAAATATGAACTTTTTGCTTATTTTTGGCTAAATTGTATCTTGTGGATATCTTGTTAATTAATTTTATAAATCTGATTTTTAAGTTCTTGTATTGTACGCTTTAAAGACTCATCATCTGACTCTTTAAACTTACGTAAAGCATTTAAAACTGTTGAATGATCCTTTTTAAATACTTTTCCAAGTTCAGTTGAAGAATAATCTAACTGAATTGAGATCATGTACATAGCAATATGACGAGCTACTACTATTTCAGCTTTTCTTGAGTTAGATAAAATATCTTTGGCTGGTATTTTATAATATTTGGAAACAGCTTTAATAATAATATCTGGTGTAATATTTTCTTGTTGTTGAATAACATCTTCAAAAATATTAGTAATTGTTTTATAAACATACTCTTGTGGTGTATTTAATATATCT
Organism: Mycoplasma milvi; assembly: GCF_048284715.1. NCBI lineage: Bacteria > Bacillati > Mycoplasmatota > Mollicutes > Mycoplasmatales > Mycoplasmataceae > Mycoplasma > Mycoplasma milvi. Next base: position 7,825 of record NZ_JBLWAH010000006.1, read on the forward strand.
TGTTTGTAATGTGAGATCCGTTTAACAGCACCAAGTAGTGTTCTAATTGAAGCTGTGTGATTGCGGATAATAAAGTCTTTGGCTTCTTCTGAAATTAAGTCATTACTTAGATCAATATCATCTAAGAAAAAGTCAAGTAATTTTGATAAATCATCAATATCAGGTTGTTTAATCTTAGTAATAAATCCTGATTGAAAACGAGTGATTAAACGATTATCAAACATTGAAGAAATTTGATTAATGTCTTTATCGCTGCAAAAAACAGTAATCTTATTGCGTTCCATCCGACCATCTAAAATCTGGAAAATAAAATCCTTTGTAGATTTTTTATTCCCTTCTCCAAAGAGTTGAAAATCATCAAAAAGTACTAGGTCGTAGTTGTAAACTAAATTTTTGTGGATTGAAAGTAACTTCTTTTGATCGTTTTCTTTTAGTAAGCTTGTTAATGAATTAGTAAAGGTATTAGGGTTAACTAGAAATACCTTTTTACCTTGTTCAATAAAGCTATTTTCCAATGCTTTGAGTAAGTGTGTTTTACCTAAACCAGAATTACCAGAAATAAACAAGACATTAAATGTGTATTCCCCATCAGCAATAGTTTTACATATATTTAAAGCTTCACGATTGAATTTGCTTTCAACATAATTATCAAAAGTATATTGTGGATTTGTTTGGTTAGGTTTCTTAATTAAGTTATCAGCTTTCTTGATTGCTTTTTCAGCAGTTTTAGCAGCTTCCAAATGTTCTTTGTCAACAATCTTAAAAGAAACCCCTTCTCCAAACACCTCATTAACAGCCTTAACAAATGTGTCATTATAATATTTTTTAAAGTTATGCAGATCTGGATAAACTTTTGGGAAAAATATTATAACCTCATTATTTTCAAATGACATAATTTTTAAGTTTTTAAAAAATGTTCTAAAGAGCATATTATCTTGAACTTCGTTTTTCATATACTCAACAAAAACATCGTTATAAACATTCAGTTTAACTGTGTCATTATCGATTTCGTCGTTTTTTTCTAATATATTCATGCTTAAATTTTATAAGTTTTTAGATAGTATGTTAATAAATATATATTTAATAGAATAAAAGTAACTTTATCCACAACCTTATCCACAAGCTGCATACCTATAAAATAGGAATAAAAGTAATTTTCCACAATTACTGAAAAATAATATTATTTACTTGTGAATAAAAAAGACTTATCCACAGATTAAAAAGTGGATAAACTTGTGGATAACTATAGCGAGTTACCTAGGTATTAAAATATTTTTTAGTAATATAAAAAAATAAAAACATTATAATTTAAATAATTATGGCAGAATCAGTATTTAGAGGAAAATTTGCAAAGATTTTAAGTGGCTCAAAAGACCAAAATTGAGCGTTTTTATTATTCAGATCGGATAGTTCAAATATGAACTATCCTGTTTATTGCAGAGGTAATGTTCCTGATCTATTTACTGAGTATGAAATTACAGTTAGTGAAAGTCCTAAAAATAAAAATTCATTTATTTTAAAAGCATATGTACCAATTATGGAAGAAAGAGAAATTAATTGAGAAGATTTAATTTCAAAAAATGTTCCAAATGTTGGAAAAATGTCAGCTAAAAAGATGGTTGATGCTTTTGGAGGCAACTTATTTAAAATGGTTGCTGATTTAGAAACTAACGAAGAAAAGTTACTTTCAGTAATGAGTAGTAAGCAATTAAATTCATTAGTGAAATATTACAACGATAATGAGCCAAGAATTAAAGCTTTAATGGGTGTTTCTGATGAAGAACACAATAATATTCAATTCTTTTATTCAAGAAACATGTCCGATCTGTTAGAAGCACTAAAAAAACACCATAAAAACGAAGAAATGGACTTTGTGGATTATTATAAGAACCAAAACCCTTATTTATTGTATTTAAACAAAGTTTATCCTTCACTTCCGGTTATTGATGAGTTTGCAATCGAAATAGGTTGAGATTTAGGTTCTATTAATCGTTTTGAGGCCTATTTAGATGATATTATGGAACAACTTGAAAATGATAACTCAACATTAATTCCATACGAATATATTGTTGAACAATTAAGATTTATATTTGATTACGATATAACTCGTATTTACGAATATATTGAATATTTAGCTGCACATGATAAGTTAGTTAAATCATTTGACCAAAACCATAATGTATATTTATCTCGTAAGCAAACAGTTGATAAAGAAAAATTCATTGCTGCAAAACTTAAATTTCTTGCTTCAATGCCAAATAAAATTGAATTAAAAGCTAAAAGTGACTATGAATTAAGTCAACTATCACAAAACCAAAAACAAGGATACTATAACTTTATTAATTTTAATGTATCAATTATTTCAGGTGGACCTGGAACGGGAAAAACTTTTATTATCAAACATATCTTTGATACTTTAGAAAAAAGTGAGCTAACTTTAGATGTAGATTATGCGATTTTAGCTCCTACTGGTAGGGCTGCAACTAACATTACATCAAAAATTAATAGCAGAGTCAGAACTATTCATAGTTTCTTAAGAATTGCTAATACTTCAGAAGAAATTTCAGTTGATCATTTAGAAACATTGAAAGAAATGAAAGTAATAGTAATTGATGAGTTTTCAATGGTTGATATCAACCTATTTGATAAGTTATTAAATGCTTGTCCTGCACTTGAAAAAATTATTTTAATTGGAGATGTAGATCAATTGCCTCCGATTGGGCCTGGAGATTTACTTAGAGAAATTATTAGATCTAATAAGTTTTCAGTAACTTTCCTGGATGAATTCTTCAGAAGTGATTCAGTTTCAATTTGAAAACACTTTACTGAAATTAAAAATAATGGAATTCCTGAATTTAAAAAACATGAAGTTGACTTATATCAAGCAGAAGATGAATTGGTTACTGATAAGATAGTTCAAATTTATAAACAACAAGTAGAAAAACACGGACTTGAAAATGTTATACTCCTATGTCCTACCTATAAAGGTGATTTTGGACTGTTTGAAATCAATAGATTAATTCAAGAACAAATTAATCCTGATAATGAAACATTTTTATCATATAAAAGAAATGGTCGAAGTGTTAACTTTAGAGTTGGGGACAAAGTTATTCAACTTGAAAACAGACTAGATGAAGATATCTGTAATGGAGACATTGGATATATTGATAGTGTTGAATATACAGTTGGAAAAAACAAGAAAAAAGAAGTTTCTCACATATTTGTAACCTTTAAACGTGCAAATAATTGAAAAACTACAATTAAGTATTCAAAAGGTGAGTTTAATGAACAAATAAGCCTTGCTTATGGGACCACAATTCACAAGTTCCAAGGTAGTGAGCTTGATGTTATCATCTTTTTAGTTCACCCAAGTCACAAACGTATGCTAAGTAAGAAATTACTTTATACAGCTACTTCTCGTGCTATGAAAAACCTAATTATTGTGACAAATAATCAAACCAATTATGGTGAAGTTATTTTAAGAAGCAATGTGTATGAAAAGCCTATTTTAACTCACTTTGCTTACTTTGTAAAAGGAGACTAAATGAAATTAATAGTTGGATTAGGAAACCCTGGTGATCAATATAAATTTACTCGTCACAACGCAGGATTTTTAACAATTGACAAAATTTGTAAGAAATTACAAGTTGAGCTTAATAAAAATAAATTTAATGGAATTTATGCAAAAGTTGATGATTTAATTATTGCAAAACCATTAACTTATATGAATGATTCTGGATCATTTGTTGCAGGAATTTGTAATTTCTTTAAAATTTCTCCTGATGATGTAATGGTTATTCATGATGAAAAAGACTACCCTCTAGGCAAAAGTACTATAAAAGTAGGTGGATCCGGTGGTTCACATAACGGAGTTATTAGTATTATTAATGAACTCGGGTCCCAAGACTTTAAGCGTTTAAAAATAGGGATTACAACTCCTCACCAATCAGCTTTAAGAGACTTTGTGCTAGGTAAATTTACACCTGAACAAATGGAAGTGTTAGAACCAATACTTGATAACGCTGCTAATGCTGCAATATCATTTGCTTTTAATGATATTTACACAGTAATGAACAAGTACAATGCTAAAAAATAAATTTTTAAAAGATTCAAATAATAAATACCTAATAGCAGTAAGTGGTGGTTCTGACAGTATGTTTTTACTGGATCGATTTAAAAAGTACAATGTTGTAGTGGCACATGTTAATTATCATCAACGTGATGATAGCAGTATTGAAACTGACATTGTTAAAAAATATTGTGCCAAAAACAAAATTCCACTCTTTATTTCGGAATTAAATAAAGAAGACTATACTGGTGGGAATTTTGAAGATTGAGCACGTGAAAAAAGATATGAATTTTTTAAGCAAATTTATACCTCTCAAGACTGCAATTATTTACTAATTGCGCATAATAAAGATGATTTTTTTGAAAGTGCCATGATGACACGTGAATCAAATCGAAAAAAAGACTTCTTTGGAATTAAAAAATACAACAATATCTATGGAATGAATGTTTATCGTCCATATGTTAACAAGTATTGAAAAGATTATATTGCTCATAAATGTATTTATGAACGCATCCCATTTCACATTGATTCCTCAAACTTAAAGCAGGAATATACAAGAAATAAAATTAGAATGACATATCGTAATCATATCTTATTAAAAAGCGCTTGAGTTTGATATTTTAGAATTAAAAACAGCAAATTAAAAGTAAGACAAATTAAAGTTGATTATCAATATAAAAAGTGAGAAAAAAGTTTTTATTCTCAAGATTTATTTGTTAAATTAACTTTAAAAGATGAACTTATCTATAAGTTTATTAATGCAAATTATGATCATATCAATCTAACATCTGGAAAAATTCGTTCTATTGTTGATTTTGTGCAATCACAAAATAGAACTGCAACTTACAAATTAGATAATAATGACTTTATTAAGAAAGAAAAAGGTCATTTAATAGTTCAAAACAACAAATAATATTAGCAAGGAAATAATTCATTTGCTAATATTATTTTTTTAAATAAAAGTATATAATTAATTAATATAAAAAGAAAGGACAAAATGGATACAAAAAAGAAAAAAAGATGGACTGGTATAATAACAACTATTGTTATTTTATTAGTACTTGGAATTATGACTTATTTAATTGTAAGTAAAGTCAATGCTGCTACAGTATGATCTACATCTGATTTTGTAAGCAAATTAAAACACGCTGACTTAAGTAAGATGAATGATGCTAATGGAAGCTACTTCCAAGAAATAATATTTAACCCATACCAAAATTCTATATCTGGTATTTATGTGCATAATGAAGTAATAAACAGTCAAGTAGTACCAGTTGTAGACAAGTTTACAGCTGGTGGAAGCACTGCATTATTATCTGATTTACTTGATAGCAATGGAAAACTAGCAGCTACTTTAGCAACTGCTACAAAGACATTCAATGTGCTACAAGCACCAAGTCAAAGTTTCTTTACTGCATATATCTTGCCATTTTTACCTACATTAATCTTCATTTTACTTATGGTTTTATTATTTAGATATCAAATGAAGATGATGAATGGTCAAGGTTCAAGTATGTTTGGTGACAAAAGCCCTGCTCAAGTTATTAAATCAGATAAAAAATTCTCTGATGTTGCAGGTAACAAAGAACCAATTGAAGAAATTAGTGAAATTGTTGACTACTTAAAGAATCCTAAAAAATATGAAGTTTCAGGAGCTAGAATGCCTCGTGGTATTTTACTTGGAGGTCCTCCAGGAACTGGTAAAACATTACTTGCTAAGGCAACAGCTGGAGAAGCAGATGTTCCATTCTTCTTCGTATCAGCATCTAACTTTGTTGAGTTATTTGTTGGTATGGGGGCTAAAAGAGTTAGACAAGTAATTGCTGAAGCTAGAAAAAATGCTCCAGCTATCGTGTTTATCGATGAATTAGATGCAATCGGTAGAACTCGTGGAAGTGGTATTGGTGGAGGTCACGATGAACGTGAACAAACCTTAAACCAATTACTTGTTGAAATGGATGGTATTAAAGAAAACTCTGGATTACTATTTATTGCTGCAACTAACCGTACTGACGTTCTTGATCCAGCGCTAACAAGACCTGGTCGTTTTGACAGAATTATTACTGTTGGATTACCTGATGTTAAAGAACGTGAAGAAATTTTAAAACTACATGCTAAGGGTAAACGTTTTGCAAGTGATATTACATTTGACAACGTTGCTAGAAGAACACCTGGATTTTCAGGAGCTCAATTAGAAAATGTTATTAACGAATCTGTGTTACTTTCTATTCGTGAAAATACTGGAGTGATAACAAGAGATCAAATCGATGAAGCTATTGATAGAGTAATGGCTGGGCCAGCTAAGAAATCTAGAACAATTACTCGTGAAGAATTAACTATGGTTGCTTACCACGAAGCCGGGCACGCTGTTGTTGGTATTAAGGTACCAGGTGGAAATAAAGTTCAAAAGATTACTATTATTCCACGTGGTCAAGCTGGTGGATACAACCTAATGATGCCTGAAAATGAAAAATACAACTACACCAAAGAAGAATTATTAGCTTCTATCGCAAGCTTTATGGGTGGTAGAGCAGCTGAAGAAATTATTTATGGTGAAGATAAAATTTCAACAGGTGCTTCAGATGATATTGCTAAAGCTACAACCATTGCTCGTAGAATGGTAACTGAATTTGGTATGTCTGATTTAGGACCTATTAAATATCAAGAAGAAGAAGGCTCACCATTCTTAGGTAAAACATTAGCAACTTCATCTTCATTATCAAACCAAATTAGTCATGAAATTGATTTAGAAATTAGAAAAATAATGCTTGAAGCTAAGAGACTAGCAACACAAGTTATTAAAGATAACCCTAAATTATTAGAGTTAATAAAAACATTACTTTTAGAAAAAGAAACAATTGTAGCAGAAGAAATTGATTACATTGCTACACACTTAGAATTGCCTTCTAAAAAGGTTGAACATAAAGAAGAAAATGCACAACCTTTAAACTTAGATGATCTAATTAAAATGACATCTCAACCAGGACAAGCAACTTCAGAACAAGGTGAAAATAAAACATTTAATAGTGATGAAGCTATTAAAGCTAGACAAGAAGAAATTGCTAAAGCTCGTGAACAAGCAAACCTTGATTTAAGAGCTAAAGAAATCGAAGACGCAAGAAATAAAGATAAGTAATTCTATGTTGCTTTTACAACATAAGGAGTAAATATGGAAGAAATTATGCTGGAAGTACAAGATGGTTATAAATTATCCTTGCGTTTATATGAGGTACCTAATCCAAAAGGATATGTACTATTAATTCATGGGATGGAAGAACACCAAGGCAGATTAAGTTACCTAGCTAATAAACTAAATTTAGCTGGCTATACAGTGCTAACGAGTGATATGCGTGGCCATGGGCCAAATGCTCCAATTCATGGATTCTTTGCTGCTAAAGATGGTGATAAAGTGATATTAGAAGACTACAAGCTAATAACAAAATGATTTGCTAAACGTTTTAATCAAGAACAAATTATTATTTATGGATTTTCGCTAGGAACATTAATAATTAGAAACTTATTAAAAACTGAATCAAAATATTATAAAAAAGTTATTTTAGCTGGTTATCCGCCTTACCGTAAGGCTATTCCTTTTGGGATAGCACTTAGCGAACTACTACAAACAATTAAGGGTCCAGAAGCTTATTCTAATGTAATTAATGTATTAGGATTTGCTTCATTTAATAGAAAGATTAAACATCCACAAACACCAATTGATTGAATGTCTAAGAACCATCAAAATATTGAAGCTTATTTAGAAGATAGAAACTGTGGTCTAGGATTTAGAGTTGCTGGATTTAAAGATATTTTTAGGCTAATGCAAGGAATAAAGAGTGCAAAAGGATATCAAGATATCAATAACTGCCCAATACTTTTAATTCGTGGTTCAGATGACCCAGTAACCTATGGGTTTAAAGGTGCGAAATGGTCACAAAACCAACTAAAGAATGTAGGCTTTACAAAACTACAAGCAATTGATTATCCAAATTGTAGACATGATATCATACATGAAGAAATTAAAGATTATGTGATCCAAGATATAATTGATTTCCTAAATAAATAGATACTAAAGATTAGCTCAAGGTTCTTGAGCTTTTCTTTTCAACTTGCTTTAAAAGCGAACATTAAATAATTTAATTAAGGGTCGAATCTGCAAGAAAATAATAGAATTTGGAGCAAAACAAAAACTGGCAAAATAACACAAAAGCATAGCTAAAGTACTAATTTAGTGCTTCGTGCAAAACAAAAACTTCTCACATACTGACGTCTTTTATTACTGTTTCTTATTATAAAATAACTTTTATGCCTAATTTATAGGACTAAAAGTTATTTTTTTATTTTTCATTTTAGTTTTAGTGCTAGCTAGGTGCAAAAAGCTAACTAGCAAAAAAATAGCTATAATTTAAAATATTAAATTATAAGCAAGAAAGAATGGAGAGATATGAAGAACCTTTTTAAAGAAGTTTTTAGGTCTTTATTTAGAAATAAAGCTACTGTAGCAGGTTTAACTATCTTGGTGTTTCTAACATCTGGGATTTTTACTTTGCTACATGACACAGCGCAATCAATGAAATTGCAATATAACAAAATTAAGGATAAGTCTATTTCACATGATTTAACTATTGACTTAAACTTATCAACAAATGCCAAAGCATATAATGATGGTTATTTAATTAATGGACTAGCTCAAGCTGATGCATTACCAGAAGCTTACAATAAGCCAATTTTATATGTTGATGATAATTATAAGAAATCTGTAGATATTATTGATCTTCGTAAAGTCGAGGAAGATTTTGTTCTACTTAAAAACTTTATTGATGATCCTAATTATGCTGATGGTTATATTAAGAAAACTGATTTTATTAAAATGTATAACTTGCTTAAGAGCGATGATGTTAAAAACAGTGTTCTTAAGTTAGACTACAGTCAAGCTAAAAAAACCTTTACTCTTGCTTCTAATTACTCAATTGACTTATTTACTAAAGAATTAAATGGTACATTTATCCCATCTAAAAAAGAAGTCAAACTTACTTCAGATACTCAACTTCATTTTGACAAGCAATATCAAATTAGTGATATTGCTTATGTAACTGAATCTTCAGAAGGTAAAATTCTTTCTCAAGTATCAACTATGTTTATTAATGTGCTTACAAAAGAAATCACATTTAATTTAATTAAAGGCCAAACTTGAAAGAAAACAGCTCCAGTTATCGAAGTACAACCTAGTGAATTTATTGCTACATTAGGATTTAAGCCTTACAATGATCAAAAGCTAGTGTTTGTCCAAGACAACAATATTAAACCTTCTTTAGTAAACGATATCGCAAATGTTTCAGTAGCACAATTAATGCAAACTAAATTAGCTGATTTTGTTGCTTATGAACAAATCTTTGGAAAAGATAAAGATTATGTAACTACTGTAGAAAAAGAGTATTTCCAGTTTAATCAAGAACAAGTATATAATGTGCCTTTAAAATGGGCTGCTAGAAGAGAAACTGTAACTTACTACCAAAGAAAAGTTTACGAATCTACTTACATTAAATACAAAGATAAATGAGAAGGCGCTTATGTTGCTTTCATGGAACACTTAATTAAAAGTAACCCTGAAGGCAATGAAACAATTCCTGCTAGATTTAAGGAATTCTCATACTGATCAAAGAATATTTCAAACTACATTTACAATTATGATGCCAATGGGCAGCTTATAAGCAGCAACCCTGAATTGGTATCTCAACAAGAACCAATTGTATCTAAAGATGAAGTCTTAAAGACACCATTAATGCTAGCTCCTATAAACCAACAATATGGTGTTGCTACAGTTGATGCTGAAAAATTATCCTTTGTTAAAGGTTTAATTGATAAGACTGTAATACTAGCGCAAGATTTTATTAATAATAATAAAACAGATGCTAAATATAGCCAATTGATTGAAGCAGTTCAAGCAATCCTCGATCAATATCAAGCAAAAATTAAGCAATTAAATAATCCTACATATGATCAATATAAAGCTCTATATGATGAGCTTTCAAGTCAATTAAAAGAAGTGGTTAAAGATAGACCTGATGCCTTTACTGTGCCTGAATTTGATGACCACAGTGGAACAGAAATTCCTAATTACAATGCTTATGAATATCAAAAGCCAAGAACCATTGCTTTCATTGAACACTTTGATGAAAACACACTAAGTGATAATGTTTATACAAGACTTGTAAATAAAAACATTTTACATGATACATTTAATGAAATTAAAAGTGGTGCTTTAGCAATTGTTAAACAAAATATTTATAACAAAGTTAAAGAACAAGTTGGGGCTGATAATATTGGTATTAAGCAACAATTAACTATTGATTCTTTTGATGAAAAGACTCAAGAAAAAAATGTTTTCCAATTTATTAATGTTGGAAATAATAAAGAACAAATTAATGGAATTGCCAATAACATTAATAAGTTAATTAATGAAAAAGATCAGCCTACAGGATTAAATGGTATGGCTTTAGAAATTGATGATTTCTTTAAAACTAAACAACTTGATTACTATGTTTCTTATATTATTTTATTAAACACAGCTTCTAACGTAGTACCTTCACCAACTTATATCAAGTCTGATTATGGCTTTGATAAGTTTGTTGTAGTAGATTACAATAATCCTAATAAACCTGCTAATACTATTTATGGTCAAAAGGTTTATAAATTAGCTCACTTTGTTAAGGACGCAAATAGTAATATGCCAGATAGTGAATTTAATAAATTTGCTGATTTAGGAATTACAGCTACAACTTACAAAGCTAGCTCTGGATATTACTACTATATAGTAAAACCTGTCTATGATAAAGAAGGAAACATAGATTACTGAACAAATATTCCTGTTAGTTTTTCAACAGCATCAAATGCTGAAGAAGCTGCTAAACACAAAAATGGATTAATTTCAACAAATGATATTTTAAGTTTCCTTAAGGCAAATAATTTGGTACTAAAAGCCACTTTAAATCCTAATGGATGAGTAGAAAAGAGTTCAGAGTTTAATAACGTGGTATATGTGCCATTCGGATATAGAGCTCCATTAGCTGAAATTATGAATGAAGCCATTAATCAAAAGACTATGAACAAAGCCATTGAAAATATTCAAAAAGGATTATTAGATATGGACCTTGTTAAGGAAGGGTTCTTAACCAAAGATACTGTGTATGCAATTACAGATGCTGCTCAATATACTTTTGATAAGAATGACTTTGCTGGAGTGTTTGCATCAGGGCAAATTAATTTAAATATTATTCCTAAACTTGTTATTGATGCTTTATATAAACTTTCTCACAATATTAATGGTGACTATGTTAATAAGATTCTGACTGGTATTTTTGCTAAAGCAAAAGCTTTAGTATTACAACAATCAACAGTTGAAGAACAGCAAAAATATCTAGAAAGCGAAATTCAAACTTTATATAACTTCTTTGGTCTAATTGGACAAAATACACTAGCTCAATACATTACTCCGCAAGCTTTAGTACGTATTACTAAAGATCCGGTTAAATTTATTGATAGCTTAGTTAAAATTATTAATTCAGTCGATTTTGTTAAGTATACTGACAGCATTATTAACTTCTTAAATGATGAATATAACAAGATTAAAGAAGAAACAGTTAATGACCCAGAAACTGGTGAACCTAGAATAATTAAAAGACAAAGAAAGCTTTCAACACACCAAATGATTATTTGATTACTTAAATCAATTGATCAAGATACTTTAAAAACAGGATTAAAAGAAATTGTTAACAATATTAATCTTGAATTTATTCAAGATAGTGAAGATAATAACAATCCTTTATATTATGTGCTTAAAAACATGCCACCATTTGTGAATAACATTATTAATAAGGTTAATGCTTACAAAGGAACTAATGAACAATTTAAAAACGTACTTGATGGAATTAAATATTTAATTGATGCTTTTGATATCAGTATGTTTGCTGATACCTTAGAATCTAAACTTAAACTTGAAAAATTCCAATTAAGTTCATTAACATATAACTATATTTTAGATAGACAGATTACAACTTACTATTTCTACTTAGCTGATTCACTATCAAATATTGATTATATTTATGCAACACTTAAAGCCTTATTCTCCATTCCTGGTTCAAATAGAAGTCTTAAAGAAGAATTAATAAGATCATTAAACCTATCAGATAAGGGTACAAGTATCAAAATTAGTGGAGATAGATACTTAACAATACCGGCTGCTGACACTGATAAATTAGGGTACTTCGATTTACTAGGAGCCATTTCAAGCACACCTAATCAACCTTCTGCAAATGCAAATAGCACAGCAGCGCCTGTTACAGCTAGCTCAATTCCATTTAATAGATATGGATTTAATTCAATTTATAACTTTATTAGAAGATTCAAATATGCCTTAGACCAAGGTCTTTTAAGCGAAGTTGATTATACAAAACTAGATCACAATGATAAAACATTAGCTCATGATATATTTGGTATCGATGGAGATAATCCAATTATTAAGGCTTCAGAAGCACTAGTCAAAATCAATAGTATCCAAGCTGCATTCGAGGCATTAAGACAAAGCACTATTAGTCCTACTCTAGGGCAAAATTCTTCTCTAGCTGACATTATTACTTGATATCAAAATGTAGTACCAGTAAGCCAAAATCAAACTTATCAATTATTAAGAGAAATTTTAGGCAAATTCCTTAAACCTAACAATGTAAATAGTGATGATTTTGCTGCAATTGGAACAGGGTACTTACTATATAAATTCTGACTTTCAATTTTTACTTCAGATTTACAAGATAAGTATACATTTGATGAAAAGATTGCATTTGCTAATAACTTACTTGATTTAGCAAACAATAAAGAGGTATTGGATAGCTTCAATAGTTTTGATTTATTTCAACCTTCAGCAAGCAATATTATTGGGTATGAAACAACTGGATTTGGAATCACTAGATCTATGGCTAATATTTTTGAAATGAAGAATTACTTCTTTGCTACAGATGAAAATGGAAACTACAAGAATCCTCTTTTGGCACAATTTGTAGCGCAAAATAGCAAGTTTACTTCATTTATTAAAGAAAATGAAATCAATATTACTAAAGCCTTTGCTTATATTGGTTCTTCTCATTTATATACTAAAGTTACTTTAGAACCAACAAATGATGCTCCAACAGTTGCGGAGGATGATAGGCATTTTACAAGTTACAAATATGACAATGCTGACTCAAATGCAATATACACCATTATTAATTCAGTTTTAGCTAATAAGGCAGTTCAAGCTAACTTTGATTACATTGCTTTCTTAATTGATACAAATTATAATAAGATGCCTTCTTTAATTGCTCTTGGAATTCCTGATTTAATTTTTTCAAATATTTTAGTAATGAACCATCCCGAATTCGTTGTTTGATATCTTACAGATACAAACAAAGTTGGTGATTTAGCTAAAAACAATGCTAATATAGCTTATTTAGTAGCTAATAAGATTATTAACTATGAAAGCTTAATTGCGCAAAATCCTGAATATATTTATCAATTAATTCAAGCTTCAGTTAAAAGAAGTGTACCTAACCCAGTGTTTGAACGTGATAAAGATGTCTCATTAGCTATCGATAATGATATTTTATATAACTGACTTGATAAAACTAAAAACGATACAAGTGTTAAATATAATCCATTTGAAGTTAACTTAATGGATGTACTGCTTAAGACTTTTAACACTATCACAGGGGTTAATAAGTTGACCAACATATTAAAATATGACCAAGTTGGTTCATATATAGCTAAAGTTAACTATGCCTGATTACAAAGAAATAATAAAAAGATTTTTAATGGAGCTTTACCAAAAGATCCTAATCAAATGCTAGCTTTAGTTGCTGCATTACCAGAAGAATATAAGATCAGTGTTAATGGTTCTGAATACATTATTATAGGTGATGATTTAACCTATGATAATATTTATCCAGTGCTTGATGAAAATAACTTACAACTTAACCCTAAATCACAAGCTGTTGTTTATGTTAACTCTCAAGGGTTTGATAGAATCAAACAAGCTTATAGAGGAAACGTGGTTAAGGAATACTTGCTTGTTAGAAATTCAACAGCAAAAAGCAATGAGATATTAAAAAATGAACTAGATAAGATTATTAAAGCAGAAACAATTAATAAAGATGACTTCCAACGGGTATTTTTAGATGATGAATTAGACATGCTTAACCCAGAAAGAAGTATAAGAATTACAGCTATGAAGGGAATTGTGCGGTCAGTTGATTATTCAGCTAAAGTCCTTCTTTCAATTCTAGTTACTTTAGTTGCAATCTCAATTATCTTTATTATTAAACGTTACATTTCAAATAAAAACAAAGTTATTGGTATTTTAGTTGCACAAGGATATACTCCTTTAGAAATTTCACTTTCAATGACTGTCTTTGCGTTCTTCACAATATTTATTGGTGATATTTTAGGATACATTACTGGATTCTTACTTCAAGGTGTCGGAATAAAGATTTTAGACAACTATTGAACTGTACCAATAGAGACACTGACATTTTCATGAATTTCATTACTAGTTAATATAGTTGTGCCTCTTTTTGCAATGTCACTATTAATTATTATTGTTTCATTACGTTCATTAAGATTCAAATCAATTGACTTAATGAGTGGAATTGTAGATGTGGCAACTGGAGAAGTTTACAAGAAATATGCTAAGGCCTTTAAGAAGAGAAACGTTAAAGGTAAATTCTCAGCTTCCTTGGTGTTTAACAGTTTTTGAAAACTATCTTCATTTGGTATTAGCATCATTCTAACCTCACTGACAACATTATTTGGATTTGCAACTTTTGGTGTGTTTGAGGAATCGATTAATAAGACCTATCAAAATAGAAATTACAACTATAGATTTGATTTATATTCACCTACACTAGAAGGTGGACCTATTAATCCATATCAATCAACTAATTTAGAAAATAATTTATATGTTCCAATTGGAAATATCTCTGAATTAGATCAATATCAATCCGACTACTTCAAACCAGGATATTCAACAGCTGTTAATATTCTTGGTAAGAATGGAAATCCAAGTGAGTTCGACGGACATGTTATTTCACAATTCTCAGTTAACATTATTATTGACTCTGTGGTGGGAGTTGATCCATGAACTTCAGTTTATAATTCATTACCTGACTCACAAAAATCTCGGATTCTAAAAGTTAGGGATAAAATTGGGAAAGCTTTAGAAAAAACCCAAAGTAATATTGTATACGACCAATATGGTGCAGTAGACCATAATAAAACATCAATTAAAGGTCTTGAAGGATTCTTTGAATACTTCCCAGATAAAGATAATGTAATGAATGGTAAATTCTATTACATGGCTTTAAATAGCTCACGTACTGGTTATGATATGAAAGCTATTAATACAACAAACTATAGAGATCCATATAGAGAATTTTTAGTGCAAGGTTATAAAACAATTGCTGAAAATAATGATAAAGCCATTGCTAAGAACCCTAAAGCAGAAACGATTAATGATTTCTTCATTTCATTTGGTGGATTATACTTTAATCCAATTTATGATGAAATCTATACTTATGTAGATGCCAATATTTTAGCTATCAAGAATAAGGAAATGAAAGAAAAATCAAATAATCAAAATGTTAGATTATATGGTTACTTACCTGATTCTAAAGAAGTCAAAATCATAGGATCTGATGGTGAAGACTTGCTTAAGAAAATTAATGATCAATACAACCAAAATCCTGATGACAATAAAATTCCTTTAATTATTAATGAAGTAGTTGCTCAATCATACGGATTATGAATTGGTCAAAGTATTGAAATTAAAGCTAATAACACTATAGATCGCTACCAAAATAAGATTAATAGCGAAATTGGACAAAACAATTCAGAACTTAGAAATAAAACTTATAAATTCGTAGTAGCTGGAATTAACCCTTCATACATTAATAATGAATTTATTATTCCTAAAGCAGCTGCAGATAAAATTACTGGAATTAATAATATTACTTATAACCCAGCTTATAACAATGGAGCAGCCTTTAATGGGGTATTATCAAATAATCCATTACCTATGCAAATTCTAAACTCTGCTTCACTATACTCAATTAGTGGTTACTGAGCAAGTATTGATTCTTTTGACACTGAAAGATTAACAAGTAAATCAATTGGTGAATTATTTGATGGAATCTTTGGCTCAACAACAACAGTTGAAAACTCAAAAGTAAATGGTGCAATGCGTAATATTGGATATAGTGATGTACAAATTGCTAAATTCTTTAACCCTACATATAGTGGTAGTCAAGATGTTAATGCACTAAAAGAAAGCTACATTGCTGCAAAAGCAGATGCAACCAAATACATCCAAAAATTCGCACGAATTTTTGAAGATAAACTTTATGTACCTAGTGCAGCTTCAATTGACTCTAAAGATATTGAAGTTAACTATACAATGACAATTGCTAAGACAGTACAAATAGTTGTTACAATTATCTCTATTTTAACCTTCATTGTATCAATTGTGATCTTAATTATCATTTCAACAATCTTAATTAATGAAAATGAAAAGAACATTGCTATTTGAGCAGTACTTGGATACAATGAAAAAGAAAAACTTAAGATATTCTTTGGTATTTATATACCATTTATCGTAACTTCAATTCTAATTTCACTACCAATTGCATATGGATTAATTTCAGTCTTTAGTGCATTCTTAACAAATGCTGCTAAAATTGCTATTCCACTTGCAATTACAGCTGCAAATGCCTTCTTAACAATCGGAGTTATCCTATTTGTATTTATTGTAACAGCCTCATTAGCTTGAATCGCACTTAATAAAATTAAAGCGATTGATTTATTGAAAGGAAAATAATGAACTTACAACCAGAAGAAAAAAACAACGAATCAACTACTACAACAAACAATACTACACAAGAAAACACTTTAGAAACACAAATGGATGAAGTAATCTTAACTAAGAAGACTTCTGATGTTAAGATTACTGTTAAAAATGTTTTTGAAGTATTAGATGCTGATGGTGGGGCTAATAAAATAACTGTTGATAGATCAATTGCTAAAAAACTTAGAAAAGCTGCTAGCAAGAAGAGACCAAAGGATGATCATAAAGACCTTAAAAACCTTGATGGTAACATTATAGATGTGCGTGATGTATCAAAATACTATCTAGCAGGAAACAATGTTACTCGTGTACTTAAAAATATCTCTTTAAGTATCAAAAAAGGTGAATTTGTTATGATATTTGGTAAGTCTGGAGGAGGTAAATCAACCCTTCTAAACTTAATATCAGGTCTTGATCGCCCTTCACGTGGTGATGTGATTGTTTGTGATGATAATTTACCTTACATGAGCGACACACAACTTACTTTATTTAGAAGAAAGCATGTAAGTTTTATCTTCCAAAACTACAACTTGCTGCAAAATCTTAATGGTTATGATAATGTAGAAACAGGAGCTTTCTTACAAACAGATAAAGAAAAGAAACTTGACATTGATCAATTATTTGAAGAATTTGATATTGTTGATATTAAAAATAAATTTCCTTCTCAAATGTCAGGAGGACAACAACAACGTATTTCAATTTTAAGAGCTCTAGCTAAAAACGCAGAAATTATTTTTGCTGATGAACCTACTGGAGCTCTTGATGAAGCTACTACAGAAATTGTACTTTCATACTTATATGACATTAATAAAAAGTATGGAACAACAATTGTTATGGTTACCCACAACCCACTTGTTGAACCTATTGCTGATAGAATTTTCTATGTTAAAAAAGGTAGAATTTCTAAAATTAAAACCAATAATAAAACAATTCATCCAAAAGAACTGAATTGAACTGAATAACATCTAGCCAGCTTGCTGGCTTTTTGTTTGCAGCTTGCATTAAGGTCAAAAAGTTAAAATTAAAAACCCAGGAGCTCCCGGGTACATTTTGTAACTAAGGCTTAATATAAAGACCTTGGTTATCTTTTTGCATTCCTGCTGCAGCTAGGATAAGATCAATGAGTCACCATACTCCTAATCCACCAGCTGTTAAAAGTTTAAGAAGAAATAGTCCAATACGTCCACCGTATAAACGATCAATTCCAAATCCACCTAGAAAGATTGAGAGCAGTAGGTTTACAAGATAACTGCGATTGCTTTTAACCATAGCACTCCTCCTTTTAAATATTATATATTTAATATAATTATAAAACAAATTAATGTATACTTTAAATACTATTTTATTTTAGGAGATATTTTATGGAAAAATATACTGAACAAGAACAAATTAGACGTAACAAGTTAGACTTTTATAAAGAAAATAATATTGAAGCTTTTGCTAAAGCAGATGGATTAAAAGAATTAACTTATTCAGATCGAATTGAGGCTCAATACAATGCACTAAGTAAAGAGGAATTAGATGAACAAGCTATTCCAGTAGCAATTACAGGTAGAATTTTAACTATGAGAGGCCCTTTTATCTTATTAAAAGACTACCATGGAAAAATGCAAGTTTACTTTAACAAGAAAGAACATAGTGAAGAATTAGCCAAATTAGTTGCTTCTTTTGACCTTGGAGACATTATTTATGTTGAAGGGCTTGTAATGAAAACACATACAGGGCAAGTTACTGTTAAAGCACAAAACATTAAGTTACTTACAAAATCTCTTAAACCACTTCCTGATAAATACCATGGGCTTGCTGATGTTGAAGAAAGATATCGTCACAGATACGTAGATTTAATTGTGAATGATGAATCTATGAAAACATTTTGAACTAGAACAAAAATTATTAGTGAAATTCGTAGATATTTTGATGAACAAGGATACATGGAGGTTGAAACTCCATTCTTACATGATTATTTATCTGGAGCTTCAGCTAGACCATTTACAACTCACCATAATGCCTTAGATCAAGAATTCGTACTTAGAATTGCGACCGAAATTCCTCTTAAAAAATTACTAGTTGGTGGTGTTGATAAAGTTTATGAAATTGGACGTATTTTCAGAAACGAAGGAATTGATACAACTCATAACCCTGAATTTACTTCTATTGAATTCTATGAAGCTTACTCAAATCTTGAAGGTATGATGCAACACACTGAAAAATTATTCAAGAGACTTGCACAAAAATTAGGCAAAGAAACTGTAGTAAACAAAGGTGTTGAAATTGATTTAACTAAACCATTTGCTAGAGTAGATATGGTTGAAGCAGTTTCTAAGGCAACTGGAGTAAACTTTAGAGAAATTAGCTTTGAGCAAGCTAAAGAAGTAGCAAGCAAATATGGAATTAAAGTACAAAAATTCCATCAATTAGGTCACATTATTAATGAACTATTTGAAGAATTAATTGAAAAAACTTTAATTCAACCTACATTCGTTTATGGACACCCAATTGAAATATCTCCATTAACAGCTAAAGGAAGTGATCCTAGATTTACTGAACGTGCTGAATTATTCATCAACACTAAAGAATATGCAAACATGTATACAGAGCTTTCAGATCCAATTGACCAATTACAACGTTTCCAAGAACAACTTGAAGAAAAGAACAATGGAAATGATGAAGCTAGTGATATTGACTGAGACTTCGTTGAAGCTCTTGAATATGGAATGCCTCCTACAGGTGGATGTGGAATTGGGATTGATCGTTTAACTATGTTACTCGCTGAAAAAGATTCAATTAGAGATGTTCTATTATTCCCTACAATGAAAAGAAGATAATTATCTGCAAAGCTTAGGCTTTGCTTTTTTATACTTTTTCCTAGCGTGTAGGCAAAAAAGGTGCAAAAAGAAAACTCGCCGTGACGAGTTAATTATTATATGAAAGGCGTGTATATTTAACGCAAGCAGCGATACCTTATAGATATCTCATTCTTGATTTCTCAAGCACTGACATTATTATACACCAATTTGGAAATTTGCTAAAAAAATAAAAGAAAAAATATAAAATATATAACATGAATAAAGACAAGATTAGAAACTTCTCAATAATTGCACATATTGACCATGGAAAAAGTACACTTGCAGATAGAATTTTAGAATATACACACACTGTTGCAAATAGAGATCTTAAGGCTCAATTTTTAGACTCTATGGATCTAGAACAAGAACGTGGAATTACTATTAAACTTAATGCTGTGCAAATTAAATATAAGGATTATATTTTCCACTTAATTGATACTCCAGGACACGTGGACTTCAACTATGAAGTATCGCGTTCTTTAGCTGCTTCTGAAGGAGCTTTATTGCTAGTAGATGCAACTCAAGGAATTGAAGCACAAACATTAGCTAATGTTTATTTAGCACTTGAAAATGATCTTGAAATCTTACCTGTAATAAATAAAATCGATTTACCAAGTGCTAATGTAGAGGAAGTAAAAGAAGAAATTGAAAATGTAATTGGAATTTCAACTGAAAATGCTATTTTAGTTTCAGCTAAAACTGGGCAAGGTGTTCCTGAATTATTAGATGCTATTGTTAAATATATCCCAGCGCCTAAGAATGCTGATGATAATAAGCCTTTAAAAGCTCTAATTTTTGATAGCTACTTTGATCCTTATCGTGGAGTTGTTATGCTAATTCGTGTCTTTGAAGGAAAACTTAAGACTGGAGATAGATTTATCTTTATGTCTCGCCCAGCTGAAGAGCAAGCCTACCACGTAATCGATTTAGGTGTAAGAAACCCTTATGAAACTAAGAAAGATGAATTAGTTGCTGGTGAAGTTGGATGAGTTTCGGCTGCAATTAGAGATGCTAAAGAAGTGCATGTTGGGGATACTATTACTCTAGCTGAAAACCCTACAGATAAAGCTTTACCTGGATACAAGAAGATGAAACCAGTAGTTTTTACTGGATTTTATCCAATTGATACTAGAGATTACATGGATTTAAAAGAATCGCTTGAAAAAATTTCTTTAAGTGACTCATCAATTACTTGAGAACAAGAAACCTCAAAAGCCCTAGGATTTGGATTTAGAGTTGGATTCTTAGGTATGCTACACATGGAAATTTTACAAGAACGTTTAGATCGCGAATACAAGGTTGGAATTATTGCAACTTCTCCTTCTGTAGAATATAAAGTAACTACTACAAAAGGCGAAGTAGAAATGATTTCTAATCCTACATTATTCCCAGATCGAACCTTTATTGAAAAAATTGAAGAGCCTTATGTTGAAGCAAGTGTTTTTGTACCTAATGAATATATTGGAAACGTAATGGAATTATGTCAAAATAAACGGGGAATTTATAAAGCACTAGAAACAGTTGATTCAAGACGTTCAAAAGTTGTTTATGAGTTACCTCTAGCTGAAACTATTTTTGATTTCTTTGACAGATTAAAGAGTACTACTAAAGGATATGCTTCATTTGAATATGAATGAATTGGATATCGTGAATCTGATTTAGTTAAAGTAGACATTTTATTAAATGGTGATAAAGTGGATGCTTTCTCAATTATTACACACCGTGAAAAAGCTTATGAAGCAGCAAGAGAACTATGCCAAAAGCTAAAAGAAGCAATTCCTAGACAAAACTTTGAAGTCCCTGTGCAAGCTACAATTGGTGGAAAAATCATTGCTAGAGAAACAATTAAAGCTTATCGTAAAGATGTTACTGCTAAATTATATGGTGGGGATGTAACTCGTCGTCAAAAACTTCTTAAGAAACAAAAAGAAGGTAAAAAACGTATGAAAAAACTTGGATCAATTGAAGTGCCGCAAGAAGCCTTCTTATCAGTATTAAAAACTAATATTGACCCTAAAAAATAATATCAATTAAAGAATGGAACATTAGCTTCCATTTTTTCTTTGCCTTTATAAGGGTAAAAAAACCTCATAGTGAGGTTAGCTTAAAAATTATAGGCATTATGAATAATTAATGTGACCTGATGAAATATAAATTCGAAATTGGTCGCTTGCAATAGTATCTAAGTATTCTTGAATTGCACCAGAATCAGAGTGAGTGAGGACAAAATAATTTAATTTTTCATCATGAGTCATATCTACAACTCGATTTAGATATACTTGTGCCATAATTGAACGCATATATCTAATTAGCATACCTGAAATGAAAGGCATCAAGAAACCGACAATACAGATAAGGACAATAGACCAAGTTGGATAATGATAAATATTATGATTTGCTACTAAAAAGATAATCATTGTGACAAAAAAGGCATGAGCAAAACCGATAAAGAATGGTATAAAAGCAGCAAGAACAAAAAGTTTTTTGCAATTAGCTTGGTCCTTATAATTTAAATAGTTCTCTAATTGAGAAGTATCAATAGACTTCCATTTATCAAGATTATAAATAGTTTCAGGATCTTGGTTGAAAGTAGGGCGACCACCTAGTTTCCCGATTGAATAGATAAATGAAAAAACTTGTCAGATGCAAAGCCAAAAAGGGTGCTTAATTATTTGATCTTTTTTAGTATAAGAATAATTAATAGAATCAATTCTTAAAATTTCTTTATGATTAAGTGCTCAGTTAATGAGGTGAAAAAGCAAAAAGAAACCAGAAATAGAAGCAAAAGCTATGATTCAATTTAGGATAGAGTTGCTATTATTAAAATGATACATAGTCAAGATTGATAGTGTGACATTAAGACAAAAACCTGATATAGCAGGGAAACAAATAGGAATTATATAGAGTTTAAAAATCTTGGTTTTATTACCCATTTTTTACTCCTTTCTTTATATTAATATTTATAAATACAAAAAAAATAATTGAGATATTTATTTTAGCAGAACTAGATTAAATAAATTCTTTGAATGCTTTGTTTGTAATAGTTTGTTGATATTCTTTGGATCTATTGGGAGAGGCAAAATAATATTCAACTTTTCAATCTAAATCAGCATCAGGCACTCTATTTAAACTTATTTCTAAAAACCATTGAGATATTGTGGTTTTAAAATAAAATATTAAAAATGTCACTATTAGTAAAAAACATGTTAGTACTACAACTAAGAGGGAACTAGTAATGCGCAGTCAAGAATATGATACTGTATCGACTAATACTGTTATAAAAGATAAAATGATTCCTAATAAAAACCCATAACAAAAGGCATATAAAGCATAAGGCTATAAATTTTTTTAGAATTAATATGGTCTTTATACCTAAAATATTTATGTATTTCATTTTCATCTGAAGGCTTAAATGCATTGTTATTCGTGCCTAATTCATTTGAAATAGTATTTTTGTCTTGCTTATAAGTACTTTTGCATAATAAAACAGAACATATAGCTTTATAAAATGGATGTGCAAAATAAAGATTCTCACTATTTCAATCATAATTATTTGCATTAATTTTTAAAACTGTTTTTGGATAAATTAGTCAATTTATAATATAAGAAACTAGAAATAGGCTTAATAAAATAGAAAAGATTATTGTTAGATATTTGAAAGCTATTTGATGTTTGGATAAATATAAAGTTAAGCTAGTTAAATCAATGCAAATAAATAAACCTATTAAAAATTGAATTCATATAGGTATCCAGTAGCAAAATATGGTCTTAGCTTTTGATATGAAACCTCCTTATAATATGGCTATTTATTATTCTAGTTATTAAATAATACATGATTCTTTCCTATTAGAAGCAAAATGAAAAATAAAACAATTTAATTTAGTTTATTTCAATAAATTAAAAGGTATTTTTAGCAAAGTATCCCTAAAAATAGGAATAAAAAAAATAAAAAAGTTTGACACACTCGGCTAAGTTGTTATATAATAGTTTTGCTATTTTAGATAGCCTAAAATTTTTATTAGAATTAATCTTATTTTTATTACAAACATAAAATAAACGAAAGGAAGCAAAAAATGCCAACAACTAATCAATTAGTTACAAATGGTCGTAGCTCAAAAACAAGAAAGCAAAATGCTCCTGCATTAAGCTTAAGCTACAACTCATTAATCAAAAAAGCTAAAAAAATGGCTTCACCATTTAAACGTGGTGTATGTACTCGTGTTGCAACAATGACACCTAAAAAACCTAACTCAGCTTTACGTAAATACGCTCGTGTTAAGTTATCAAACGGAATGGAAGTTACAGCTTACATCCCTGGTGAAGGACACAACTTACAAGAACACTCTGTTGTTTTAATCCGTGGAGGTCGTGTTAAAGACTTACCTGGGGTTAGATACCACATCGTTCGTGGAACACAAGATGCTGCTGGTGTAGCAAAACGTAACCAAGGACGTAGTTTATACGGAGCTAAAAAAGCTAAATAATAAAAGCATAATTTTATTGAATTAATAACACAAAACACATTAAAAAATTAGGAGGACAATTTATGTCAAGAAAGAAAAGTGCACCTATCCGTGAAGTACTTGCAGATCCAGTTTTTAATTCTGTAATCGTTACAAAATTAATTAACCAAATTATGCTTGACGGAAAGAAATCAATTGCTCAAGATATTTTATATTCAGCATTTAACATTATCAAAGAAAAAACAAATAGAGAACCAATGGAAGTTTTCTTAGAAGCAGTGGAAAACATTACTCCACAATTAGAAATTAGAACAAGAAGAATTGGTGGAACAAACTACCAAGTTCCTACAGAAGTTTCTCCACGTAGAAAACAAACATTAGCACTTAGATGATTAGTGCAATACTCTAGATTAAGAAACGAAAAAACAATGGACGTTCGTTTAGCTAACGAAATCATTGACGCATCAAACAAAACAGGTGGAGCTATCAAGAAACGTGAAGACACACATAAAATGGCAGAAGCTAACCGTGCTTTCGCTCATTTCAGATGATAGTTTTATAGGAATATATGGCTAGAGAATATGAATTAAAAGATTACCGTAACATCGGTATTATGGCCCACATTGATGCAGGTAAAACAACAACTACAGAAAGAATCTTATTCCACACAGGAAAAATTCACAAAATTGGTGAAACACACGATGGTGCTTCACAAATGGACTGAATGGCTCAAGAACAAGAACGCGGAATTACTATTACATCAGCTGCTACAACAGCTTTCTGAAAAGGTAAAAGAATTAACATTATCGATACTCCAGGGCACGTTGACTTTACAGTTGAAGTTGAACGTTCACTTCGTGTATTAGATGGTGCTGTAGCTGTGCTTGACGCCCAATCAGGTGTTGAACCACAAACAGAAACAGTTTGAAGACAAGCTACAAACTACAAAGTTCCACGTATCGTTTACGTTAACAAAATGGATAAAGCTGGTGCAGACTTTGCTGCTTCAGTTGCTTCAGTTAAACATCGTTTAGGTGGAAATGCAGTTGCTATCCAATGACCTATTGGTGCAGAATCAGACTTCGAAGGAATTATTGACTTAGTTACTTTAGAAGCTATTAAATACAACGGTGAAGCTCAAGAAGAAGAATTCCCAACAGAAATTCCAGCTCACTTAGTTGACATCGTTAATGAAAAACGTCAAGAATTATTAGAAGCTGTTGCAAACTTTGACGAAGACATGATGATGGCTGTTTTAGAAGGCAGAGATGTTACAGTTGAAGACTTCAAAAAAGCTATCAGAAAAGCTACATTAACATCAGAATTCTTCCCAGTAGTATGTGGTACATCATTCAAAAACAAAGGTGTTAAGAGAATGATTGATGCTGTAGTTGACTACTTACCATCACCACTTGATGTTCCAGCTATCCCAGCTTACGACGGAGAACACACAGTTAACGTTGAAGCTACAGA
This sequence comes from Mycoplasma milvi, assembly GCF_048284715.1. Taxonomy (NCBI): domain Bacteria; kingdom Bacillati; phylum Mycoplasmatota; class Mollicutes; order Mycoplasmatales; family Mycoplasmataceae; genus Mycoplasma; species Mycoplasma milvi. Next base: position 33,598 of record NZ_JBLWAH010000006.1, read on the forward strand.
TGATGGATACTTCGCTGGTTTAGCATTCAAAGTTATGACTGACCCATATGTTGGATCATTAACATTCTTCAGAGTTTACCGTGGAGTTCTAGAAAAAGGAAGCTACGTATACAACTCAACTAAAGAACAAAAAGAACGTATCGGACGTATCTTACAAATGCACGCAAACAACCGTGTTGAAATCGATGAATGTCGTGCAGGAGATATTGCTGCTGCTGTTGGACTTAAATATACAACAACAGGTGATACTTTAATTGATGAAAAATCACCAAAAATCGTTCTAGAAAAAATGGTTTTCCCAGAACCAGTTATCTCACAAGCTCTTGAACCAGAATCAAAAGCTGCTACAGAAAAACTTTCATTAGGACTTCAAAAATTAGCTGCTGAAGACCCTACATTTAGAACATACACAGACGAAGAAACAGGACAAACAATTATTGCTGGTATGGGTGAATTACACCTTGACATTATTGTTGATCGTCTAAAACGTGAATTCGGTGTTAAAGCTAAAGTTGGAGCACCTCAAGTTTCATACCGTGAAACAATTACAATTCCAGCTGAAGTTGAAGGAAAACACATCAAACAATCTGGTGGTAAAGGACAATACGGGCACGTATGAATTAAATTTGAACCAAACCCAGATGGTGGATTCGAATTCGTTGACAAAATCGTTGGTGGTAAAATTCCTAAAGAATACATTAAATCAATCCAAAAAGGACTTGAAGAAAAAATGGCTGCTGGTATTTTAGCAGGTTACCCAATGATTGACATTAAAGCTACATTATTTGATGGATCATACCACGATGTCGACTCTTCTGAAATGGCTTACAAAATTGCTGCTTCTAAAGCACTTACAAAAGCTAAAGACAAAATTGGTACAGTATTACTTGAACCTATCATGGATGTTGCAGTAGTTGTTCCTGCAGACCACATGGGGGATGTAATTGGTGACTTATCACGTCGTAGAGGACTTGTTAACGACCAAGAACAAAGAAACGATGGAGCTGTTATTGTTAAAGCTATGGTTCCACTTTCAGAAATGTTCGGATACTCAACAGAACTTAGATCTATGACAAGTGGTCGTGGAACATACCAAATGCAATTCGATCACTACGAAAAATGTCCTAAATCAATCGCTGATGAAATCATCAAACGTAGAAACATTCAAGATAAAGATGAAGATTAATTATCATTCATTTAATAATTTAGGTCGGCTTTAGCCAGCCTTTTTTATACTTTTTTTATCTAGTAAATAGGCATTTTGCAAATAATGTTCTTGTAATTACTAAAAAAAATAAATAAAGCGCTCTCATCCTAGTTTGAGAGCGCGTCAATTTTTTTGTAATCTTGTTAGCTTGTAAATAACCAAAAACTAGCTAACAAACGCATTATTTCTAGCCCTATATATTAAATATAAATTTTGATTAGTTTGCTTCATAAGGCTATATATTAGTTGTCAATAACTATAGTTTCATTATCAGTATCAGTGTGTTGTTTAGTTTTATCAACTCCAATAGCTGTTAGTAATTTATCATTACTAAAGTCACTTAAGAAATATTTGTTAACTCCAATATCATGTATTGAAAAATCATCATGAGTTGTAAATTTCTTGTACAATTCTTTATCATCTGGTTGATTTTTTAAATCATTATAAGCTTTAGAAATACTAAATAGATTACTTGAATATATTAGAGAATTTTGAGTATTAACATGTACTTCTAAAGCTTTTCCGTTATCTATAACAGGAATCACAAACGTGAAAACAGTAGGCTTATTAGGGTTTTCATTTGTTTTTAAATCTATGTTTGGTTTATAAATAGCATCAATATTACTTGATAAGTCATGTAAGTATTGATCATATTTAGCATCTGATTTTTGATTTAGAAGTCGAGTAGCTTGTAATTTAAATATGTTTTGGAACTTATTTTTAAAATCAGCATAATCCATGTTGTTGTTATTAAGTCAATCAACCGCAAAATCTTGATATTTATTTGGCTCATAGTTAAGAAATACTTGATGTTCTCTGCCTGGAAAAACAATTATAGAAGGAAGAGAATTTTTAGCAGTAACATTTAAATGAATATCAAATTTATAATATTTTAGTTTAAGGTCTGGATTATGTTTCTTCATAATTTCATATCTTTCAAGAGTTGATGCAAAAGCTTTATTAGCATCTTTTGAAAGTTGTGCTGCTTGGACTTCTTGATAAGAAAGATTTTCTATAGGGTTTAGATTTTGCTTCTCACTTACATTATAAGTAAGCGGAGATAAGTAATTTGGACTTGATTTTAAGAAATCCGTTAAAAGATTATTATCTTTTATTTTAATGTTATAGTATCATGCTGGAGTTTGAATATTATGAGAAACAAATTTAGCTGAATAATATTCATTTTCAGCTGTTCAATATGGTTTATATTGAGGTTTTTCTTTGTATTTAGTAAATAGTAAATCTAGTGGTAAAGTGTTGAATCAATTTAACTCGTAGGCAGGGAATAAATTAGAAACTGTTTTAGCTTGAGATTTAGCTAATGTTTGCATGTTTCAATTTAAACTTTTAATATCACTAATGCTTTGGTTAACTACATCTATCTCATGCTTGTTATTATCAATTGTTTTAAATTCTTCATTCTTGAAATTTAAATATGGATTAATTTTAAATTTTGATATTAAGTCACTGACGCTAATTTTTGCAATTGATAAGTCATAAGCATTGTTTTTATAGTGAGCTTTTATGCTATTTAGGTCATTATAGATAAGTGATGCATGTTGAGGCACTAATGAATTTAATCAATTTTCAACGTTACATAACATGTAGTATCTTAAAAAGTTATTAACAGTATTAACATTTACCCAAGCAGCAATTTTATCTGAGTCAGTTAAAGTATTTAATGAATTAGTAGTTACATTAATATCTTTAATTAATGCATTTAGTGTTTTTATCAGACTAGGTGAGACATCTTTTGAATTAATAATGTGATCAAGAACTTTATTTAAAGATTCATAATCATATAGAGCAGAAGCATTTTTAGGAATTTGGATATTAATTCCATTAATTTTGCTAATTTTATTATTTGCAGTAGCTACAGATGCACCATTAATGCCACAAGAGCTGCTTATAAGTGGAATTAAAATAGTAGAGCTTAGTATAGTGCTAAGAATAATTTTTTTAGTTTTCATTTTTCTCCTTAAGGAAGTGTTTTTGTTAAGTTTTTATATCTGTATATCTTAATATTACTGCTTTTTTAACTAAACATGCATTTGTGGAAAATATTTCAACGTCACGCATAAAGACCTAAATTCTAAGGTGAATATATTCAAAACTGTTCCACAATTAGTAAGAAATGATATAAAAAATAAAACAAAAAAGCTTTATAATTAATTTTATGAGTAAAACACAAGAATATAATGCAAGTAGTATTCAGCAATTAAAAGGGCTAGAAGCTGTTAGAAAAAGACCAGGAATGTACATTGGAGGAACTGATGTGCATGGTTTACACCATTTAGTTTGAGAAATTGTTGATAATGCAATTGATGAGGCACTAGCAGGATATGCTACAAATATTGATGTTATTTTACATGAAGATGACTCAGTGGAAGTTATTGATAATGGACGTGGAATCCCGGTTGATAAAATGAAGGGCCAAAATCGTACAGCTGTAGAATTAATTTTTACAGAATTACATGCCGGTGGTAAGTTTAATTCAGGAGCTTATAAAACTTCCGGAGGATTACATGGAGTTGGTTCTTCTGTAGTTAATGCTTTATCAACTAAACTTGTTGCTACAGTAGCTCGTGATAAAAAAATTTATGAAACTATATTTCAACAAGATACTATATTAGTTCATACACATGAAATTGGAGTAAGTAAAAGCAATTGAACTTCAATTCGTTTCTGACCTGATTATGCATTTTTCAAACGTGCTAAATTAAGTTTTGACAAGATTTCTGAAAGATTAAAAGAAAGTTCATTTTTAATCTCTAATTTAAAGATTACTTTAGATGATCGCAAAAATAATAAAAAAGAAGTATATGAATATTCAAAAGGGCTTGAATCATTCTTAAACTTTATTAATGATTCAAAAATTAGTATTACTGCCCCGGTCTCATATAAGGATAGCAAAAAAGATATTGAAGTAGATTTTGCTTTCCAATGAACTGATTCATATAATGAAATCATTTTAAGTTTTGTTAATAATGTAAAAACCCGTGATGGTGGAACACATGAAATGGGACTAAAATCAGCTTTTACTAAAACCTTTAATGAGTTCGCAATTCGCGAAGGAATTGTTAAAAATGGTAAATTATTTGAGGGTGATGACATTAGAGAAGGACTTGCATGTATCGTTTCTCTTAAGATTCCTGAAAATTTACTTGAGTTTGTTGGACAAACTAAGGATAAATTAGGAACACCTGAAGCTAAAAATGTGGTAGAAGAAATTGTTTCTAAGTACCTTGAAATCTGAATAAATGAAAATAAAACCCTTGCAAAAGATGTACTAGATAAAGTTAAAAGAGCTTTTGAGCTTAGAATGGAAGAAAGAAAGCTGAGAGAAGAAAGCCGAAAAACTAAAAAGATTGCAAGTGAAAAATTGATCCTAAGTGATAAGTTAACCCCAGCAACTTCTAAAAATTCTGAAGAAAAAGAATTATTCCTCGTTGAGGGAGACTCAGCTGGTGGCAGCGCTAAGAGTGGGCGTGATCGGAAATTTCAAGCTATCTTACCTTTAAGAGGAAAAGTAATCAACTCTGAAAAGAAAAAGATTAGTGAAGTGTTAAAAAATATTGAAATTAGTACAATTATTAACACAATTGGAGCTGGTTTTGGAAAAGACTTTGATTTAGAAAAGGCTCAATATAATAAAATTATTATAATGACGGATGCTGACACTGATGGTGCACATATTCAAGTTTTATTATTAACTTTCTTTTATCGTTTCATGAAACAATTAATTGAAAAAGGGCATGTTTATATCGCTCTTCCCCCTTTATATAAGGTGAGTGGTAAAACTTCTAAGAAAATTCAATACGCTTGAGACGAGGAACAACTAAAAGATATTCTAGAAACAATCAAAGAGCCTTATGAATTACAAAGATATAAAGGGCTTGGGGAAATGAATGCTGATCAATTATGAGAAACAACGATGAATCCTAAGACCCGAACTTTAATTCAAGCTACTATTGAAGATGCTTCTTTAGCTGAAAGAAGAGTTAGTGTGTTGATGGGAGAAAATGCAGAATTCAGAAAAGACTGAATTGATAATAATGTTGATTTCTCTAATGAAGATGATTTTTTTGAACAAGTTTTATAAAAAAGAATTTTTTGTTATAATAAATGCAATTTAATTTATAATAATCTCGATAATCGATTTTAATTAGCTAACTAAAGAAAGGATTATTTATGTCAAGAAGAGATGTTCTAACAGGAAAAGGACCTCAATCAGGAAACAAACGTTCTCACGCATTAAATGCTTCAAAGAGAAAATTTAATCCTAACTTACAAAAAGTAAGAGTGATGATTGATGGTCAAAAGATGACTCTTAAAGTTAGTGCTAAAACACTAAAGACTTTAAAAAACAAAGGAATGATATAATAAAAAATCATTCGTTCGAACGATAATAAAAAAATACCAAAAAAGGTATTTTTTTATTTTGCATTTTAAAAATCTGTTATATAATAATATCGCTTGTTAAGCAAACAAACATAAAGTTCTTTGAAAACTAGATATATACAATGTACATGACAGTCAATTTTTTCGAG
>NZ_JBLWAH010000007.1:0-24397 GCF_048284715.1 Mycoplasma milvi
TGTTACATTAGGGAATGAAACTGATGTTAGGCTTGTTGCACCTTCAAAAGCACTAGCTCCAATACTTGTTACATTAGGGAATGAAACTGATGTAATATTTTGATTATTCTTAAAAACATAAGAAGCTATATTAGTTACTTCAGAGTCTTCAATTTGACCAGTGGCTCCTGGTCATTTGATTAAAATTCCATTAAGTACAATTTTTGAATTAATTTGAGGGAAAATTGTTCTTAGACCATTGTTTGGATGCTCAAAGGCACTAAAATCTACATTTTCTAAATTAGGTAAGTCAATTCCAGTTACATCTGCAGTTTGATTAATTGCAAATGGAACTATTTGAGTAATTGTTGAATCCTTCATTTCTCCAATTGGGTTATTTCATTTAAATAAAATACCATTTTGTACAACTTTATTATCTTCTAAGTTTCGACTTAATCTGTTTCGAAACATAGAGCTACCATTTTTATTAACTACTTTTTCAATTTTTGGTAGCTCGAGTTTAGAAATGATAATTTTTGTATCTATAGTCCCTGGAATAACTTTAGTTTCAGGACAAGATAAAGTAATATTATCTTCACCAGGTTTGATTGAGTTTTCTAGTTGTCTAAAAGCATAGTTAAACATTGGCTCAGTAATTACTTCAGCATCTGGAAAAATTAATTTTTTTGCATTATTGTCATATTTAATTTCAGTCTTTTTATTTCCATCATCATAGACAAAAGTGGTTATGTCACTATTTACTCCAGGTGTTACAACAGGGGTATCTATTTTAGGAGAAAGGTTAAGAGTATCAATTAAACTAGCTAAGGCTTTTGTTTCATTAATTAGTAAAGCTACATTTGCTTGTATGCTTGCTTCTAATGCTTCATATTGAGGTTTTAGTACAGCTTTAATAGCTTCATAATTTGCAGCTTGTGGTAAAAGTTCATGAGCTTTAGCAACAGCAGCACTTTTTAGCTCTGGTAAGAAAGCTTTTAATTGCTTAATAGCTTGCATTTGTGAGCTATCAGAAACAATTTGTACTTGTTTAATCTTATTCGCAAGTGTAGTAATTTCGCTATTGAAAAATTGACTCATACCATTAATAAAACTATCTAAAACTTCTATATTCTTAGTTGTTTCATTAACTTTTAATGAATTAAATATTTCTTGACCAACATTTGCAATTTCTTTTGCTTTAGAAATCAAGATGTCAGCAATTGCATTTTTAATAGATAGCATTTTTTCTGCATTTAAGTAAGTCTTTACTTGTTCAATTCCACTTGTAGTTCTTTTATTTTGAATAGCATTGTTTAAAATGTCAGTTAAAACATCATTGAGACTTAAAGCTACAGTTCGATAAAGTGCACTTACAGTATCAAATTGTGAATTAGGAAGTGACTTTTCAACAGCTTGTAGGACAGCTAAATTTTCTTTAGCAAGCCCATTAGCTACTTCTGTTGCATAGTTATTTATAGCATTAACTTGTTCGGGTTTTAAGGTTTTATTTTGCAAAATAGTATTATAAGCTGCCATTACAGTTGGAATAATAGCATCTGCAGATTCTTTAGCTGTTTTTGTAATCGGAACAACTGGGTTTGTTTTTAAAAATCCAGTAATTGTCCCATTTTTTACTACACTTAAGTCAGCATAGCGTTTTGATCGCACTATAAATTTAAATTCTAATGTCCCAGAAGTATTATTAGCGTTAAAGTATTGAATAGTTTTTGTTGTTATTTCGTCGCTTTTTCCGGAAGTTAAGCTTAATTTGGCATTAACTGGTGTACTAATATCCACTAGATAAATATCAAATAACTCTTTGTCATATCCAGAAAAAATAATTTCATTTTTTGTTATGTTTGAAGCAAGTGTTTGTGCCTTATTTATTGAAGATATTACTTCATATTTAATATTTGCTTCTGTTTGCTGTAGTTTTACTTTTTGGTCTTGATAATTTCTTTGATTATGATAGACTACACTTGGTATTGCAACAACTGCTGAGCCAATTGCGAGTCCTCCAACTACAACCAATAAAAATTTTCCTGCTTTTTTCATTTTTCCTTCTTTTACATATAAGAATTTATGTTCAAAATTAACTTAAATATCAATTAATATTGTTGATATAGTAATTAATTACATACTAAAATAGTTTTTTCGATTGCATTACTAATTTTTAATACATTACTATGACTATTGACGATTTCGATCCTAGGTTAAATCAAAAACATCTTGTGCAAAGGCAAAAAAGTAAAAATATCAAAAGTTAATAGTACTAGTTAATCTTACAAATTATTAGTGCTTTAACTATCTCCTTTCATCATAATATTATTTATCTATATTTTAATTATATTATTTTTTGAAAAAAATATATATCGACTTATTTTCCTAGGAATGAGCTGTAAAATAGATCTATTTTGTTTCAACTAAAAAATAGAAAAATAGTAAATTATACAGTTAGATATATGAGCAAACTATGCAGTGTATGGAAATAAGCTTGAGAATTATATTTACATAACATTCGAATGTAAAATTAATCCATTTCGTTGTTCGACATTCTGCTTTAAATACTTAAACAAAGATTTGTGCTAAGGGGCCAATTGGAATCTATCTATCTTGAGTTGAAATATGAGCATTATGAAAGGATTAGTGACTTCAATATTAGCGGTGAAAAACTTAAAGTCATTATAAAAGAAGCAGCTCGTTTTCATCACTATTTAAAAATACATTTATAAAATAATGATTTATTGTCAAAATTTAAACATTATAAGAGAAAATAAAAAAAGACAATGCAAGAACTTTTCGGTTGTCTCAAAGCATTGCCTTCTAATATAAAAAGTGATATTTATATTAAAAAATATCATTTAAATTATACTGTTTTTTACTTATCTAAGGGTAATAAAATAGACCTTATTCTATATTTTACTTGTCTAGTTGTGACAAAATAGAGCTTATTCTCTTTATTTTTGAGATAATTATTTGTATTGTTTGTATACTTATAATTATTTAGGCGCTCGGTTTATCAATAAAACAGGGCGCTTTTTTATGCAGAATATACAAAAACAACCCATAAATATTATATATAGAGTGTTGCACTGGAGATTGCAATTAAGCCATTTTGATAGCAACTAACATCGTAATAAACTAGCTAATAAAAACTTTTTATGATCTTAAAAAATATCTTGTTTAGATAATAAAATAGTTAAATTTAGTTGTTCAAATTTATGCCACTGTATTTTAATTTCATAATAAAAAATAAGAAAATATTATTTTTTTATATCAAAAAATGACTTTTTAGTCAAGAATATTATGTTAAAATATCAACGTCTATTTTTCGTACAAATCAAAAAATGATAAAATATTATTAATCAAACATAAAGGAGTTATTATGTCAACAAAAAAAGCATGTAGAGATTTAAGTAAAAAGTCTTGATTAGAATCTAAAGCTCAAATGAAACGTGGAAACTTATTGATGTTAGCAATTGGTTTCTTACTTGGAGGGGTTTTTTCAGCTTTAGTAGCATCATTTGCAAATGATATTATTATGTCTGCAATTACAAGAGCATTTGGAAAATCAACAACAGATTGAGTTTTATGAGAATTAAGAGATGATAAAGGAGCAATTACAGGTGGAATTTACATTGGTAAATTCTTAGCTGCATTGATTCAATTTGTTATTGTATCTGCTGTAGTATTTGGAATCTTATATTTCTACTTCTTCATTAGAAACTACGTAGCATATCGTAAAGAACTTAAAAACCCAGTTGTTGAAGCACCAGCAGAACCTGCTCCTGCTCCTACAACAGAAGAATTAATTTTAGCTGAATTAAAGAAATTAAACTCAAACGTTGATGAATCTAAATCACTATTCAACGTAAAATAACATATAGTATTTGCACTATTTGCTTCTTGCAAGTAGTGTTTTTATATTACAAGCAGTAGTATATGATAAAATTAAACTAGATTAATTATTACTATACATTAGCTTAATTCAGCTATAAAATTCTTTTATCAAAGTTAGATAGTTATAAAAAATTAAGAGGATAATATGGAAGAAATTCAAAACCAAGATACTAGTTTCAAAGCTAAAACATTGCTAGATAAAGCGCTAAGTAAGTATTGAAATATAATAATGATTAGAGCATTACTAGCATTTCCAGTTCTTTTAGCAGTATTTGCTATTATTTCACTGGTTAAATGGAGTACTGTTGCAGGATGAATCTTACTTGCTCTTTGCCTTATTAGTTTAGTTTGCTACTGGATTTATTCAACATTTAGAATAAATCCAGCAATTGAATCAATGCAAAAGCAATTAGATACTTATAAGCCATATTTCAAGGAGTATTATTTAAAATTATCAAAATTAAACAAGTTTATTTTTAAGTATTTCTTTGTTGTGGAACTATATGATCAAGAACAAGTTAATCAACTACTAAATGATTCTGTAAATAAACAAGAAAATAATAATGATCAGGCAAATAAGGATTAATTATGGAACAATTAAATGAATTACAAGAAGCAAACTACTTAAAAGCTGAAACAAGCCTACTACAATCTTTTAAGTTTTATAAAAAGAACTTGCTAATAAAAGTGCTTTTAGTTCTTCCTTTTGCTATTTTTTGTATTGCAACGTTTTTAACTGTATATCAAAGCCAAATGGCATATTTAGCTTTAGTTCTAATTGCAGCTATTGTTGTAATTGTGCATGTTTGTTATATTAACTTAGTTATCAATCCTGCTATTCGTAGCTCAGCTCAATTTTTAGCTCAATACAAATCTCAAATGGCTAGGTTTTATGAAAGCAAAAAGTTAAATTGATTTAATAGAATAATTTTTAAAGAGTTTTTCTTAGTGGAAATGTATGGATTGTTTGAGCCTCAACGTATTTTAAAATATCCCGAACAATATGAAATATTTAAATGTGATTCAAATGAAGAAACAGCTTGTGATAATGAAAAAAATGAATTAGAGTCTAATGAAGAAAATTTTGAAAGCGAAGTGAAATAAATAGCCAAGAAAACAAGTAAATTTATATCTTAAAATTAAATGTCCAAGTTAGGATATTTTTTTATTTTTACCTATAGTTGCATTTTGCAAGCTTATAATTTCACACTCTTTAGGCCAAAAAAATCTAAATTATATTATAATTTAGAAACTAAATAAGGAGCACATATGCAACAACAAAAAAAATCAAGAAGAGAAATGAGAAAAACAGTTATTGCTGTTTTATATAAATATGAATTATTAGAAGAACCAATTAAAGTTGAAGAAGCTTTTGAAGAATTCTTTTTAGATAGGGAAGAACTATTAAGATTAGAATTAATTGCTAAAAACTATGCATTCTTACGTAAATCATTAAATGCATTATTAAATAAAAATTGAAAATGAGAAAGAATCTCACCATTAATTAGAGCAATCATCTTAAATGGGGCTTTTGAACTTTATAACACTAACCCAAAAATTGTTATCAATGAAGCCATTGAGATAACTAAAATTTATTTCCCCAAAGATCTCCCTGATCAACCAGCTACATTACAAGGTAAGCAATACAAATTCGTTAATGCTATCTTAGAAAATTATTTAAAACTAATTCAAACTTTTGAACTAGCTGAAAAGTTAGAAAAAAAAGCTAGCCAAAACAATGAGTAAGAGAAACAATCGCAGATTGTGATCTAAGATAGTTTTATCTTTTGCTTATAAATCACATTATCATGGAATTTTAAGCAAAATTAATTACACATATAAGCAATTTCATGAGATGCATTTACTATCACATGAACAACTAGAAAAATTTGAAACTAAAAAATTTGCTGAACGTAGTAAGAATTTAAATGAGTTTATTGACAATTTTAATCAAGATTTAGAATTTTATCCTGAAGTAACCCAGGCCCAAAAAGAAATGATTTATAACTTCTATTATTACTTGTTTTATGATCTATTCATTAAATATTATGATCGTGATGAGTTAGAGGTTAAAAACTTTTTAGGTGAAGTCTTTAAAACAATTGATCTAGATAAAGATAAAAAAGTGCGCAAGCAACAATTTCAAATTATTGTCAATAAAATCAAACGTGAATATTATTATTTATTTCTTGATGAATTTCAAAAAATACCAGGCTATAATACTACTTTACGAGCAATTTTAAGAAAGGTCCTATAATGAATCAAAATGACATTCGCAAACATTTTCCAATTCTAGAAAAGATTACTTATTTTGATTCAGCTGCTTTAGTACTTAAACCTAAAGAAGCTAGTGATGCAATTTATGATTACTATTGTAATAAGTCAATTTCTTCTCGTACTGCAGATACTCCTTTAGGAAATGAAGTTAATTCAACTATCTCTCGAGTACGTAGTAAAGTAGCTAGCTTATTACAAGCTCAAGAAAATGAAATAATTTTTACTAGTGGGACAACTGAAAGTATTAATCTTTTCGTTAATATGTTTCAAGCCTTACTTCAACCCGGAGATGAAATTTTACTTAGCGCCTATAATCATTCATCTAACTTAATTCCATGAATTGAAATGAGCAAAAAAGTAGGTGCTAAAGTAGTTATTTCTCAAGATATTTTAACTGGCATTAATGCCAAAACTAAAATAATAGCACTCAGTCATGAAACTAATAATTTTAATCAACACTTTGATATTACAGCTATTGCTACAAAAGCTCATCAATATGGTGCTTTCTTATTTGATGATGCTGCTCAAGCTATTTCGCATGAACCCGTTTCATTGCGTGTAGTTGATGCTATTGCTTTTTCAACTAATAAGTTTTATGGGCCTACTGGTATGGGAGTGCTAGCAATTAATCAAGATTTACTATCTAAGCTAAAACCAGTTAAATTCGGTGGAGGATCAGTTAATGCTATTGATACAAATGCCTGCTGAGATCCTAAACAAACTATAGCTGTATATGAACCTGGAACTCCTGATATTGCTGGCTTTTTCATGTTTGATAAAGCATTAGATTTCTTTGCTCAAGTTGGATATAAACAAACTCAAGAAATCTTATTTGAATTATCAACTTACTTGCATCAAGCTTTAGCTAGCTTGCCTAATGTAACAGTTTATACTAAGTCCGGTGATAATATTGCTCTAATAAATGTCAATGGAATTAATGCTCAAGATGTTGCAACCTACCTAGGAAGCAAAAACATTTATACAATAGCTGGTATCTTTTGTGCCCCTTACTTAAGAAACATTCAAGATACTTATTCTTTCTTAAGAATTTCACTTGGAATTTATAATACAAAAGCAGATATCGATAAGTTAGTACAAGAATTAAAAAATGGAGGTGATTTTTATGCATTTTAATCAAAATGAAGCTAGAGAAATAATCATGAATCACTATATGAATCCAGCTAATAAAGTAGCTTTAAATGGTGATTTTATCACTTGCTATAGTAATACATGTTCAGATAAATTAGAATTACAAGTAACTTGAGAAAATAATAAAGTCACTCAAGCTAAATTTAATGGACATGGATGTGCTGTCTTTATGGCTGCAACCGATATTTTTCTTAGTTTAATTGTTGGCAAAAGCAAAGATGAAATCACTACACTAGTAGATACCTTTAGTCGCTTTGTAGCTCAAGAACCACTTGATGATGCTGCTGTTGCTACACTAGGCGATTTATGAGCATTCTATAATGTTAAAACACATTTAAATCGAGTAGCATGTGCTTTATTAACCCCAAATACTTTTATTAATGAATAAACCTATTTTATTTCATATTGATTTTGACTGTTATTTTGTTTCGGCTGCTCGAACAATTCAGCCAGAATTAAATAATAAGCCTGTAGCAATTTCTCGCTCTTCAGCGCATGCAATTGCTGTTTCGGTTTCATATGAATTAAAAAATAAAGGCATTAAGGCAGGGATGAAGAATTTTGAAATACTTGCCTTAGAGCCGAATACTATTATAGTTCCAAGTAATATGGCTTTATACGAGGAACTTTCAAGCAAGATTTTTGAATATCTCGCTACCACTTATACTGGAAATATCCAGATTGCTTCAATTGATGAATGCTATATGGATGTTACTGATCTAGTTGCGAAGCTTGGAATAAAACCTGTGCAACTAGCTCAAAAGCTACAAAGAGATATTATGTCCAAATTTAGAATTCCAATTACTATTGGAATCTCACATAATAAATTTGCAGCTAAAATGACTACCAACATTTCTAAACCATTTGGAATTGGCTATACCACTGAGCAAAACTTTGCTAGTCATTTCTTTGATTTAGATATTGAAAAGTATCATGGGATAGGTAAAAAAACAGCAACAAAATTACGTCAAGTAAACATTAATACCATCGGTCAACTAGCAAGTAAAAAAGTCAGCGATCTAGAAATTAGTGCTATTTTTGGTCGCATTGGCCAAGATATCTTGCGTAACTTAGATCCATATGTTTATGAGCATATCACTTTTAAAGATGAAAAGGCTTTAGGCATAGGAAATGAAATCACTTTTGAAGATTATGATATGCCTTATGACATGAAAATTGAATATTTAGACTCATTATGTAATAAGGTTTCCGCACGTTTAATTGAAGAAAATTTAGCTGGCAATGTTATTGCCCTAACAATTCGCTTTAAATCTAAAAAATGAACAACTAAGCAAGTTAAAATTGCCTCTTATATTAATTCTGCTGGGGATATATATAAAATTATTTATAACATCTTTATCCATAATTTTGCTGAAAGCGAATTTATTGGACTAGGAGTTAGGGTTACAAATTTAATAGACTTAAATAATATGTATTTACCAATTAGCTTAATTAATAATATTAAGCCTAATATAGAAGATAATATGATCAAAGAAGTGATTGCAGAAATTAAAGGCCTTTTTGCCAATCCAACATTAAAAGTCTTGACTGAAGAGGAAATAAAAAATAGCAACTTACATAAAGGTGCTTATCGCTTTAAAAAAATGCTATTTAGAAAGTAGGAACTATGAAAATAGGAATTTATGGCGGATCATTTGATCCAATACACAAAGGACACATTAAGACTGCTCGTTATGTAATTAATAAGCTTGGGCTTGATAAATTATTAATTGTTCCAGCTGCTACTTCACCTTTTAAAACTAAAGGTAAGAAAGCTAGTGGCCAAGATCGCCAAAATATGGCGCAATTAGTACTTGAAGATAAAATGGAATTATGCGATTTTGAACTAAAACGAGGAGGAGTTTCTTACACAATTGATACAGTTAAATATTTAGCTAATAAATATCCAGGTGCTGAACTTTATTTAATTGTTGGAAGTGATTTAGTCCCAAATATTTCAGGTTGAAAAAATATCGAGCAAATTGCTAGCTTAGCAAAAATTACAGTAGTGCGTCGTAATAGCAAAATTAATAAAGTTAATATTAAGAAATACAATGGTATCTTACTTGATAATCCTATTTTTGAGGCTTCTTCAACTGACTTTAAAAAAGGGATGTTTAATTTAGTTGATGATAAAGTAGCTCAATATATTGCTGCTCATCACCTTTATTTAGAGCAACTAGTGCACAATACTTTATCAGCTAAACGGGCAAAGCATTGTGTTTCTACTGCTTCATTTGCAGCAGAATTAGCTAAAGCCCATGGACTAGATGCTAAACAAGCTTATTTAGCAGGTTTATTACATGATATTGCTAAAGAATTTAGTGATGAGCAAGTGCTTTATTTAATTAATAAATATGAGCCTCAATTAGCAAATAACTTATTACCTTATAAGTATCATCAAACAGCTGGATATATCTGGGTTAAATATGGATACAAGCTCCCAGATGAAGCAATTGCACAAGCAATCTTATGTCACACTTCAATGCGTGACAATATGACTTGACTTGATAAGGTGCTTTTTATAGCAGATAAAATCTGTGAAGGAAGAAGATACCCAGGTATCCAACAAACACGTAAATTATGCTTTGAAAATTTAGAAGCAGGATTTGCACAAGTTGTGCAAGAAACTTATCAATATAACCTTGATAAGGGAGTAGTTTTTACACCAGATCAGGCAAAACTTTATAATAAATATAGAAATGGAAACAAATAATATGGCTAAAGAAGAAAGAATTCAAAAACTCCTTTCTCAAGCAGGAATTGCTTCAAGAAGAGAAGCAGAAAGCATGATACTATCTGGTAGAGTAAAATTAAATGGTCGCCTTGCTAAATTAGGAGATAAAGCTACTTTTGCAGATACAATTTTAGTTGATAATCAGCCAATTCAAGGACAAGAAGAAAAGGTTTATTTTGTACTAAATAAACCTCCTAAAACAGTATGTACCTTAAAAGATAATTTTAATCGTACCATTGTCACTGATTTAATTGATACCCCTTACCGTATCTTCCCGGTTGGAAGACTTGATTATGATACTACTGGAGTATTAATTTTGACTAACGATGGGGAATTAGCAAGTAAACTTACACACCCTTCTTACGGTGTGATTCGTGTATATCGTGCTAGATTAAATGAACCATTAGACAAACGCCAAATGGCTAAATTAAACAAGCCAGTAATGATTAATGGTACTTGATCAAAGCAAGATGTAATTCAAGCCGATGTTAAAAGTTACTTTGTAGTTTTAACTCAAGGAACCTATCACCACGTTAAAGAACTATTTAAAACTGTTGATCGTCAAGTAATCAACCTTAAAAGAGTTGAATATGGTGGAATTACATGCAAAAACATACCAGTTGGAATGTATCGTCCATTAACAATTAAAGAAGTTAAAACCCTTTATAGTTTAGTTAAAAACCCTAAAAAAGAACAATAATTTTAATCTTAAGCTAGCTAATGCTGGCTTTTATTATACTTTTATGCCTTGGACAAGGTTATATTAAATCAAAATAAATTTTTAATAGCATTCTTTATTACAACATTAGAGTTACTCGAATAATAAAGCCAACTACCTTATTATTTAGTAGTTGGCTCTTCATTATTTTGTTCTTTTTTATCTGCTATTGCTTGTTGAAGTTTAGAATATCCATAACTCATTCCAAAAAACAATATCATAAGAATATAGAAACCTCTAGCAATAAAGTTTAATGATAAGTAATATTCAGCTGCTTTATCATAATTATCATTATAGGTATCACGGAATTTATTTATGTAGAATAATGTTCCAGTTCTAATGATTGCTGGCACCAAAATTAATATAGCTCCACAAATTAAAAATGTCATATATCTATCATCTTCTATTTCTAATGTGCTTCCTAATATAACTAAAGTTAGCCCTGTAATAATGCAAGCAAGCATTAATATGAATAATATATTAAAAATAAAAAAGATTCTTTTATTTGCTTTTTCAAACATATATCTCCTTATACATTAATGCTATTATTATAATTTATTTTTTATAGCAGCTTGCTAAATAATATAACTTCAAGCAACTTACTTAAACCTTAAATGTGCCATATCAAATTTGTGCTATTTTGTATTGCTGAATGAATATATTCATTAATATTAAATCTGACAAAACGATATAATATAGTTGTAAAAAACAAGGAGAATAATGACTAACTTTAAAAAATATATCTATTTAACTATTTCTATATTGCTTTGTTTTACACTTTTTAGCATTTATGGAGTACTAGTTAATGAACAAACTCAATGAGACTTTGATACAGCTTCAAAGGCTAAAGTAATTGTTGCTTATATAATTGTTTCAGGCCTAATTGCTGCTTTATCAGGCTTCTTAATGTCACAATATTTATTAAGCATAAAGTCAATTAATGACTTTACAGCAAAAGAACCTAGCTCAGTCAAAAATAAGAAAACATTACAAATTGCTACTCTAGCATTTGCAATTTTACTAGTATTAATTATGATTATTAGCATTTCAGTAATGAGCTGAGTAATTAGTATTACCAATGTGGCTGATGTACAGATTACAAGTGAAGCAAAAAATGCTCAACAAGCATCCGGAATACAAAACTTAAACAGTGAAATAATTGCATACTTCCTTATTAGTTACGTAGTTTCTTTCTCAGGAACATGCATTACAACAATGCTAATAAAAGTATTCATTCATAATACATATCCAAAACTTAACTAAATAGATTTTATATTTGTGTACCTATTATAGGTACACTTTTTTATATAAAAAACCAGGATTGCTCCTGATTAACTTTTTGTTTCCATGAAATAATATTGTGAAGCTTCTGAAGAAATTTGTTCACTAATTGGACTTAAAGCTTTATGCTCAATAATTCCATTATTCTTTCAAGCCTTAATAATAATTGGATTATGTTTTTCTTTTTCGATATTATTTAATAAATTATCAATTTCAGCTTCATTATTTTGTCTTAAAGCTGTTTTAATTAAGTTTAATTTTTCTTTAGCTTGAGCTAAGTATTCACTTTCTTCATCACTTAAAGTAGAATTGCTACTAAACTTATTAGTTAATTCTTGTAATTCGCTAGCAAAGATTTCAAGCTTATCACTTTGATTTGAAACATCAACTATTTTATAGATGTCAATTACATTTTTGTCTTGACCATCTACTACATCAGCAAAATAGTTACGTAATACTAATTGATAATCAATTTCTTGAGTAGGTACATAATTAATGTAATTGAAGTTAGTTAAGTTACCTCAACCTTCAATATTTTCCTCATCAGAGATATCAATAAAAGCTATTTTGCGACCTAGATACAAGGCTAAAGCATCTTTTTTGTCTTCTTCTTGTGCTATAAATTCTTGAATTTGTTCTTTATTACTTGCTATAATAGCACTTAATATAGCATCTTCGCTAGAAGGAGATTCTAAAGTTATATTTTTAGCTTCTGAATCATTTAAAAAGACTAAGAATCGATCTAATAATGCATCTTTTGACTCAATAAAATAAGATTGCAACATGCTAGGAGCAATGTTGATTTTAGCATCATAATTTTCTATCTCATCATCTCTTTGTGTTTGCATGTGAGCATACTTTTCAAATCATGAATGATTTTGAGGCAATGATAAGTTAATTAAATCGCTATATTTAGTTATCAATTCATTGACTTGATTGTCCTCAATTGGCTGACTTAATAAGCTAGAATCTCATAGATGTTTAAAAGCGCCTTGCTCTTGGATTTTCTTTCAAACCTGGGCAGTGACATTTTCGCTAAATTGAACTTTTGCTGTTTTATTATAGTTATCTAATGAAATTTGATCTTTCCCAATTTCTCAGTAAGCATTTAAATTGCTATAAATGCTTTGGCCAAGAATTTGTAAATATAAAGAATTTTCACGTTCATTATTGGCTGAAGAAAGCATAATTCCATCAACTAATAATAAATTTTGCTTAGGTTTAATGACTCTGATATCGCCATCATGGCTAATTCCTAATGCTTCTTCTTTTTCACTTGCAGGATAGTTATCAGATCCATAGTAAGCATCAATTGCATCACCATTATACATAATGGCAGCTGTAATATCAGGGCGTTTCGGATTAATTAGCTGATTTAAAAGCTCTAATCCATCACCTTCAAATGAAATATGACGATTATTTCGAACATCATAACCGGTACCATCTTTAATTAATTGTTTAAATGAATCAATTAAAATTTTATAAGTATCCGATTTAACATCACCCGTAAATTTGCTTGAAGTTCTTTCTCCATCAGGTAAAAGTCAATATGAAGATCCATAAAGCATATTATCACGCATAGCATCTGTAATGATAAAAGAATTAAAGCCATTAGCATGCACAGCTTTTAATACATTAATAAATGAATTATAAGCTTCTTTATTATTAAAGTCTTGTTCTTTAAGTCATGAAGTAGCAATACCAGATAACTGTTCCGTTTCATCTTCACGATTTACTGCTGCAATAGGATTCTTACGAGTGTTATAAGCTACCACAGCATCTTGAGAATAATATGGAAAAAAATATTCTCATAATTCACCTTTATTAGCCTGTGCTAATTCATCGTTATAGTGTGCTAGATGATTTCAAATTTCATCTCTTAAAAATAAACGAACTATATTTTTAGTTTTTTGATAATTATTTTTTAAACTAGGATCATTAAATAGAATTGAATAGTCAATTTTACTAATTAAACCTTTTTTAGCTAGTTGAGCAGCTAAAAAATCAGTTCCAACACCAGCTGCTGCTTTGTGGTTAATTAGTGCATTATTAAATTCACTAATTTCACTAAATTGAGTATAAGTAAAATGCTGTCTTAAGATAGCTTGATTATCTTCTGACATATATGATTTAAAGTTATAAAATGCTGGTTTATATTGATGTGTTGCTTTATAAGCAATAGCACTCCCTACTACTGCCCCTGAAACTAGAAGGCTGGAACAAATCAGTAAGTTACGATAAAGTTTTTTCATTACTTCTTGTTCTTTTTAACTAGAGTATAAATGATATTAGCAACTATGGTAATAAAGAGAATAATAGTTCCTAATACAAGTCCTCAAGGTTCAAAAGAACCTTCATATAATTTAGTTCCAAGTGTAGGTGAGTTAGACACAGTACGTGTAATAATAAAGTCATCAAAACTAAGTACAGAAGAAACCACTACTGCCATAATGATTGAAGGAATCATATAAATGAAATAGGTTCTAAATCATGATCTTATTTTAGAATAACCTAAATCTTGGCTAGCTTCAAATAAGTTGTTGTTGAATTTTTCACTTCTAGGTAGCATTAAAGAAATACCATATGGTAGTGCCATAACAGTATGAGCCACAATAACACGTGCAAACCCTTCATTATCAGTTTGCACAACTCCAAAAAAGGCCCCAAAGACTAGCACAAGTCCAATTGCTGTAATGTTATCTGGATTAATAAGTGGAATGTTTGAACTAGCTGTAACAAAGCCACGCACAGTTTTATTCTTTTGACGATATAAGGCATAAACTGTAACAAGTGAAATTGTACATACTAAAAACGAAACTACAATAGCTAGTAAAATTGAATTTACTAGTGCTGAAATCCGATCATTATCAAAAAGATGTATTCAGTTTTCAACAGTTCCTTTAGTTCATGTAGTATTAAATAATCCTTTTGGTGTAGCTTCATTAAAAGTAAAAATTGCTCCAAAGAAAAGGGGAATATAAACAATTGCTAAAATTAAGTAAATATAGCTTTTTCTTAAAAATGAACCAAGTTTACTCATAATGAGCTCCTTTCTTAAGTTTAAAGATTAACTTAGGAATAAAGAGCATTAAAGCATAAATCGAAATGAAGACTAATGAAACAATAATAACTAAAGAAGAACCAGCTGAAAGGTCAAATTTATTTCCTGGGTTAATTTTTGAGTTAATTATGTCTCCAATTAGTTGGTGTTGTGATCCATCTGGTAGCAATTTAGCTGAAATAATAAAGGTTGTTGCACTAGCTAGAAAAATCATAGCTAGTCCAGATAAAATCGCTTTAGTTCCATAAGGAATAATAACTTTGAAAATAGTTTGTACATTGTTGTATCCAAGGTCATTACTTGCTTCAACAATGTTTTTGGGCATGTCTTTAAACACAGTGTATAAAGGCATAATCATTAAAGGTAAATTTAAATAAGTTAGTCCAAATACAATAAACATTTCATTGTTTAAACTTTTTGGATCTGAGGCAAATATTGCTAAAAATAAAGCTTTAATTGAATAAACTCTAGCAATGGTAAAAATTGCCATTGGAGAAAGAATTAAGCTTAAGGCATAAATGCGGAAAACTTTTGATTTAGAGGTTGAAATAAAATAAGCATACGGAAAGCCAATAATTAGGCAAAAGATAGCAGATACTAGCCCAATTCAAAGGCTACGCCCCATAATTCTTCATGTATTTTTGCTTGTCACCAATTCTCATGAGTTAAAGTTATCACCAGTTACTGAAAAGGCAGAATAAATAATCATGATTAAAGGCAGAATAATAAGCAAAATTGCAACTAGAATATATGGGATAGCTAAATATAGCTTACGATTTAGAGTGAGTTTATCTTTAATTTTGGAAATCATGGTTTGAGTAATCTCACTTAGGGTCTTTTTTCATTAAGTGAATTGAATCAATTGTTCAACTCATGTAGACTTTTTCATCTAAATCGAATTTTTTAGCTGTTTCAACATAAATGTATTCGTCTTCAGCAATTTCTACTTTTAAGTAGTAGTATGAACCACGATATGAAATATCAACGATTTTTCCTGCAATTTTATCTTTCGTTGTTGATGGGTTAGCGTTAATATCAATATCTTCTGGACGAATTAAAGCATCTAACATTTCATTTGGAGCAAACTCATCCATTTCATGAATAGTTTTAAACTCTTTACCAAGAAGTTTAATTTTTCCATTTTTAGGATTGAATTTAGCATTAAAAATATTTGAATCACCAATAAATTTAGCTACTCAAATGTTTACAGGGTAGTCATAAATATTTTTAGGTGTGTCGTATTGCTCAATTCTTCCATCCCGCATAACTGCAATTCGATCAGAAAGTTCTAAAGCTTCATCTTGGTCGTGAGTAACAAAAATAAAGGTTAGTCCTAATTCTTGTTGCACACTTCTAAGTAACACTTGCATCTTTTTTCTGATTTTAGCATCTAGAGCAGATAAAGGCTCATCAAGTAGCAAGATTTCAGGTTCAATAACTAGTGATCTAGCAAGTGCTACCCGTTGTTTCATACCACCAGAAAGTGCACTAATTGGTTTAGAAGCATTTCCACTAAGTCCAACTAGGTCAATCATTTGAGCAATTTTGGTATTCATTTCCTCTTTAGTCATCTTGCGTTTAAAATAACGATTTTTAAAGGCTTCAGATTTTTGATTTACATAGTTTTCTCAATATGAGTATTTGAAGTCAGAATCATCAAGTCAGTTTTGACGTCTTCTGTATTGGTAAGTTCCTGGTTTAGTTGATTCAAGTTCAGCTTCATATTTTTCTTGGATCTTGTCAAGTTGTGCCATTTTAGCTTCTGAAAGTGCTGTTCATTGAGCCAATTTCTTTTGGTATAAGGCATTATATTTATCATTAATTACTTCACGAGGAACTCTTTTAAGTTTAAGTCCGTACGCAATATTACCTTCGACATTTAAATGAGGGAATAAGGCGTAGTCTTGAAAAATTGTTGATACATTTCTTTTGTAAGGTTCTAAGTCCTTGATGTCGTATCCATCAAACTTAATTTCCCCACGGGTAGCTCATTCAAAACCACCAATTAGTCTTAGAATTGTAGTTTTACCTGATCCAGAAGGCCCGAGTAAAGTTACAAATTCACCACGTTTAATTTGCAAATTGATACTGTGCAAAACAGTTTTATCTTGGAATTCTTTAACAACATCAATTAGTTCAATAACCGGTTGTTCATCTTTATTGATTTTTTTCTTTGCCATAATGTCTCCTTTCATAATTAAAAATCAATTATGCTTGCAGGGAGACAGTATCATAGAGGTTTTCAGAGTATTCTTCAACTAAGTATTGTGCACTTGAATATTCAATATCATTAAAAACTCTAAAGATATTTTTAACCTGAAGAATTTGAATTAACATTGCTTTATTTTTCATATTGTCTATTTTACTAAAAGATAGCAAAAAAACAGTAAAAATTTGCAATTTCTTATGTAGCAAATTCTACTGTTTTATAAGCTTAAAAGTTAATTAATAGATTAGATTAAATTGAGGGTATTTAATATCTGGCAAGCTAGCGAACTTTTCTTCAAATTGACTAATATCTTCATTAGTTAATTTAGCTTCATTTTTTTCCATCGCATCAAGGGCTTCTTGTGGGTTTACTGGTTTAGTTGAATCTGATTGTGAAAAGTATATACATAATGGATCTAGGCTAATAGCCCCTTGTGGAGAAACATAAATTTTCAATATTGTGCTGGTAAATGTAACATATAGCACTTTATATCCAGGTCTTTTTTCTGAATCTTGTAGTTTTGAAAAAGTTAAGTGTTTAAGTAAAATGTTTGGTTTAACATTTTGACGATTATAACTAAAGTGTTTATGAATGGCTTCATTATTAACTGAATATTCATTTTTAACATTAGCAGCTCAGTGTAAATATCTTGGAGAATGGACTGCATGTGTACTTGATTCTTTTTCAAAAGTTAATAAACCATAGTCATAAAATTTAGTTGTAAAGTTATATAAGTATTTTAAATAAGCAAGCAAGTTAAGAGATAATATGTCTTCATTTTGTTGTAATAATTGATTGATTTGAGCTTGTTTAGCTGAAATTTGCTCTACACTTAAGGAGTTGTTGGCTAATTCATGTTTAAGTGCAAAAATACTTTTAGCATTATCTTGTAGTGATTGATTTATTTCATTATATGCTTTGATATCAAAATTTTGATAAGCTTGCTCTTGTTGCGGAGAAAAATGAACATTATATTTAGCTAATTCTTCTTTTACTTCTGTAGCAAAGTGTTCTTTAGCTAATTTTAAACTTGTCTTAGATCCAGTTCCATCACAGGCTGCAGCCACAAAAGGAATGCTAGCTAATGGTAAAATGCTTAATGAGAGAAGAAATTTAAATTTTTTCATACTACTTAACATCTATTGCTGAATATTGCAATAGAATACCTCCATAATAATCTTTATATAAAACTTCATCAGTTTGAGTTTTATTTGAATTGTCTAAATTAAATGAAGCAAATAAAGAAACATATTTATTTAAGTTAAATATTGTATCTTTATTGCTTGCAGTGAGTAGTTTTGGGAATGTTTTAATATAACTAAAAACGCTAGCTTTCGCACTTATCTCTTTAGTTTCATCATCTATTTCTTTCGTAATATCAACTTGTATAATGAAGCCATCTTGATTTAATAAGTAATAGTGCACATCATTTGAATCAGCTTCCATTTGTTTAACAAATTGAGTAAAGGTATTAGACTTAATATTTGAGAAAATTGAATAAATTAACTTGTTTTCGTGATCTCTTAAACTGAAAGAAGATTCAGTTTCATTATTATCACGAGTGAATGTACTATTTTGCATAAAGACGAACCGATTAATATTGAATAAAGTTCATAATCAGTTAGTTTCATTAGCTTGATCAATAACTTTGTCTGCTTGTTTTACAGGGTAAGGATAAGCACGAGAAGTCATTCAGAAGTATTCTCCTGGTTCTTCATATGAAGAAGATTGGCGAGTAATAACGTTAGCATATTTAAGAGCTGTTGATAATTGCTTTATGTAATCATTATGTAGTAAGGCTTCTTGAGAAGCTACATACTTTTCTCTGGCTTGAGTATTTGATCCATAAATTTCATTAAGCAATGAATCAATTGCTGCTTGCTTTAAAAACATTTGTCAACGTAATGTTAAATCACTAGCAAAATTTACCTTATTATCTTTTGAAGCTTCCTTATTGGTATTTGTTGGCATACTAGTAACAACTTCTTCATGCTTATTGCTAAAAGCTGATATACTAGGAGTAAGAATTGCACAACTTGCACCTAGACTTAAAAGACTAGTTAGCGTTAGTTTCAGTGACTTTTTCATTTTGCTCCTTTCCAAATGGGAAGACAAAGGCTGGATAGCCATATCTTTGTCTTATTGGCATGTCTTCTTGATATTGCTTTAGCCCTGATTCATAGTTGTGAATAAATCCACTGTGAATAGTTTGAGAAATTAAGTTAAGTGAAATTGTTTTAGCTTGAGCAGCTCCAAAATAAATTCCTACAAAACTTAAATCTACTTGCGAAATATTGCTTGAGATATTTCTAATCATTATACGAAAGACTAATTCATCTTTCTTGATATAGTAAGCTTCATTATCTCCTATTTCGGGAGATTCATCCCCTAGTTTAATATCATCTAGATAGCTATCTTTGAAATTTAATGTAGTAAAAGGCTTTTGTTTATTGGCTGCAGCTACATATTCTTTAGAAACCATGAGTTCCTTACTGGTAGGAATGTAAGGATTTAGGGCCATTGAAACAAAGTTTCAATCAAACTTATCTAGATTATTTAAGATAAAGTATCAGTTTTGATTAATTAGTTCTTTATATTGAGCTAAATAGTCTAGAGCAGACATAGCTGGTTTATTGTTTTTTGCTTGGTCAATTTGTTCTTGAAGACGTTTAATTTCATTTAAAGTTTCTTGATAACGTTTTTGATCACTGCGGAAGAAAACTAGCATTGAATTTAAACGACTAACTTTTTCTTCTAATTCACCAATATTGGCACTACTATAGATTTTTTTGTATTCAGTTGCTATTTGGGCAAATTTAGCCAAAATAGCTCCTTGTTCTTGTTGTTGTTTTAGTAAATATACTTCTTTAGCATTTTGTGCTTCAGGAGTATTCTTATATACTAATGAAAGTAATTGATTTATAATTCTTTGATGACTAAGAGCTTCAGCTGATGTAGCAGCTGGTGAAGTATCTTTATCATAATCAATGAAAGCATTTAACTTAGTACTTTGATTATAATTGCTACATGCCACAGGCAACATGCATAATGGAGCAAAACTTAATGCAGCTAAAATTCTTCATTTAGTTTTCATGAATTTCTCCTCATGTGTATCTTAAAATTTGCATTTGGCTTTTATTTAGTTCCATAAAAGCTTTATAAAATATAGTTGAATAATTATTTTCATTGTATAGTTGGATTAAATTAGCATCATTATGTTTTGCATATGCTTGTGCAGCTGTTTGTTCGTTATCTGGTTCACCTGTTTTGATGGCATAATCAATATCAGCTTGAATAATAGCTTGGTGCGCATCTTTAAAGGCTTGTACAAAAGCTTTAATGGTTGCGTCCATATCTTTATTTAACACTAAGAAAACATCTGGAATTATTAAAATGTAATTCTTGATAATTTCAGTTTGTTCCTTCTTTAAGCTCTTGCTGTAAGTAAAATAAGGAATAAAGCAATTGTTATCTAGTATTAAGAAGTTTAGATATTTATTTATGTAAATATCTTGCGACTTAGTTTGCAACTCGAAACTTAAAATATTAGTGATTTTAGCATCATTTAGTGTTAAGGAATATGAGCCATATTTATCTTGTACATAGTCAAATAGCTCTTGAGTGCTACGTGGAAGATCCACTTTATTTTCCTTCAAATTGTTTTCATTAGAGCTAGATTCACTTGCTTCTTCACCTAAAGAGTTACTTTCATCTTCATCATTAACATCCTTGCTAGATAAGTTTTTATAATCTGCATCAAAAGGATTAAATACATAAGTGTTGTGCGCTAAGTGATCTAAATATCAATATCAATTGCTGCTTAAAATATTATTAATTGAATTAATTGAGTTTTTAACTTGTCCAGTTAAAGTACTTGGTGATTTATCAAGTACTTTAACATTTGAAATGTTGGCATAAATCATAGCTGATTTTAATTCAGTATAAATAGCTGCCGGTATATTTTGTTGAGTTTTTAGATATAAATCTTGTTCCTGTATATTGCTATTAAGTTTGTTTAGTATTTCATTTAGTTTGATTTCGTTTGCACTTAAAGGTTTATTAGCTTTAAGTTTGATATCGTTATCATTTAGTTTATCTTGCTTACTGCAAGCTACTGTGGGAATTAAACAAGGTAGTGTACCTAGTGAAAGTCATAGTAGCTTATTTTTTAATAACTTTTTCATAAAAGATATCTTCCAATGGTTGTTTTTTCATTCCAGAAGAAACAACTTTTCCATGGTGAATTAAGGTATATGAATCCACATATTTATCAATTTCACTAAGTACGTGAGAAGAGATAAAAATGCTTTTTCCTTCTTTATGTAAGTCTTCAAGTAAGCTAAATAATTGATATCTAGCAGTTGGGTCTAAGTTAGCAGCTGGCTCATCTAGAATAATTAAGTCAGGATCATTAATTAAAGCTTGAATTAATAAAACCTTTTTCTTTTGTCCGGATGAGAAAGCATATGGTTTTGACTTAGCAAGTGAGCTAATTTCAAATTTGTCTAGTAACATATTTATTTTGTCTTTGGCTTGTGCTTTTGGCATTCCTGAGAGTAAAGCTAATGAATATAAATACTCTCAAGTTGTTAATTCTTTGGGAAAAATTGCACTTTCTGGCACATAGCCTAATTTAGCTTTAGATTCAGGTTTTCTGGCATTTATACCATTGATAATAATTTCTCCATCGTATTTATCATAAGAACCAATAATAGATTTAATTGTAGTTGTTTTACCTGCACCATTTTCGCCAATAAAGGCATGGAATGAACCTTGTGGTACTGCAAAACTAATATTAAAGATTCCACGTGCTTCATGTTTATCTTGGTAAACTTTACTTAAGTTTTTTACTTCTAAAATATCCATTATCTGTAGTCCTTTCTAATGTATAGAACATTGTTAATTAAGATGAAGATAAATCCAAGGGCAATTCAAATTCCGATGAATCCATATTTATTAATAATTTGTTTATCACGACTTACTTGATACATTTGATCAAGGGGTTGGAATAAATAATTATTTGATTTTTTCAAGTCATATCTAATTACAACTCGATTGTCTTTGACTTCTTGTTTTGTACTGTAACTTGCGTATCCTCCAACGCTATAGGTGTATCCACCAATTTGGAACTCATAGCTTTTTGGGCTATAGTCACTTGTATTTTTGTTATATAACATTGCATTTACTAAATTAGTATTATTGTAATTAAAGTAAATGTAATATAACATTGCGCTTAATAAGTAAACTTCTTTTTCAGTTTTTGACTTGATGATTTTTTTGGTTATGGCTTCATCATTAAGCACTGTTACATTAGCATCATCTAGCTTATTAAGCATTGAGTTTTCATTTTCAATTTCAGTCTGAAGCTTATTATTAATTAATCCAGCAATTAATGAATAATCATTTGCATCAGCTTCTTTATAGTTTTCATCATTTAAGATTTCACGCACAAATTTTTGCCCATAAGCATTAAATACTCTTGAATTAAGTAATTCTTTTAAGTATTTTCATTCTAGTTTTCCAACTAAGGTATCTCCAGTAGTATTACTGTAAGAATCTTCAGGGAAAGTTATATTGAAATTATCAGCCCCATTTCTTACATAAATAATATTAGTATCAGTAAAGAGCCCAGTTAAATCAGGGTTAACTTGATTTTTAAGTGCTCCCGGCACTAAGTAAACATCCTTTTTAATTGGCTGTTTATTAATGTCTAATAGCGAAATTTGATATTTAGGCATACTTGCTTCAGTTTTGAGTGCATAGCTATATGCAGGTGAATCTAAATGGTTGTAGTAAATATAATTATCTAGATTACTACTTACATTACTTGCAAAACTATCAAATATGTTTTTATTTTCTATATTAAAGATGTCAACTAATTGATATGGCATAATTAATCATGAATATGCTTGTCATTCATTAGCTGAGGCTTTCGAAAAGTTATAAGCTTGTTTGATGTAATTTGCTTGATTACTACTAAAGGTATTAGTATCATAACCATTTGGCATAATATAAAAGCTATCTTGATCATTATTTAAATAAAACATTTCAATATCAGCTTTATTACCAGCAGGCTGTAAATTACGTGGTGCATTTAAATAAAATGCTAAATTGTTACTTGTAGCTGTTGATTGAGAAGCTATCACACTTCCACCAATTACTAGAGGTGTAAAAGCTACCATAGGAACAGCTAAAGCTATTTTTCCATTTAATTTATATCCTATAATTGAAGCAATCATTCCAAACATTATGTAGCCTAGGAAAAATACTACAAATGATAATAAGGTATATGCTACTAAATATGAATAGTGCATTCCTAATCCTATAAATAGGTTAGAAAATAACATAGTTAAACCTCAGTAAGTTCCAAAAATTATAAAAATACTAAATTTTCCTAAAAAGATCGATTTTCTAGAAATAGGTTTTGAATAGGTTAGTAATTCAACTCCTTCTTCTTCTAAATCCTTATATATATGTAGTGATTTCATACTTGCATAGAAAATTGTAATTAGTAATTCTGCAAAAACTATTGCATAAATTGCAAAATTGCTTTTAAGATCATTTAACTCTAATGTCGCAAAAATGATGCTTAATATAATAGCAACTGCCATTCAAACAATTGGAACTATAAAAGTAGATTTCTTTTTTAATACAATTTTATGTAAGAATGAAATGTAACTAGCAGTTGTTTTCATGTCTTCTCCTTATTTTGTTATCTTATATTACTGTTTGGTAATTCATATATATTATTGTAGTACAAAATTACTAAACAGTAATAAAAAAATTAAGAAAAAATACAGCCTATTTTAAGCTGTATTTATATTTTATGGTTGGACTATTTCATATTTATCTTGTGAATCAAAAGCGTTTTGTGCTATTTTGACTCCGATTGGTACTCTTAAGCTTACTTTTGTTACATCTTTTAATTTAGCAAAAGCATATTTTCCTATAGTTGTTAATTCAGGTGCATTAAATTCTTGAATGCCTGAATTATAGAATGCGCCTCATGTACCAAGATAAGCTTCAGAAGCACCATCTTCTATTGTTGTTAATCTATTAAATGTGGCTTTTTTAAGTGTTTCTAAA